>CAZANT010000087.1:0-8682 GCA_964486575.1 uncultured Burkholderiaceae bacterium
AACACATGCGGGAGGTTGATTTCCATCGCTGTACTGTAGCGAACTGACCGCAGGCAGTGGCGGTCAACGCCTCTCGGTTTTCCAGGTTCTGACCGGTTCATGCCCCGGCCGCCGCCAGTCGGGGGGCATCACCAGATGCTTCAGGCGTTGCATCAGCGGGCCGGGTGCGGCAACATCTCGTAGCAGGTCCACCATCTCATGCAAGTTCAGCACCAGAAAGTTGTGGGAACGGATTTGCTGGGTGATGCCGTAGTCGACCTTGGCCTTTTCTTCGGCATAGGTGCCAAACCAGCGGTCAAAGATGATCAGCACGCCACCGTAGTTTTTGTCGATGTACTCCGGGTTGCGGCCGTGGTGCACCCGGTGGTTGGACGGCGTGTCAAACACATACTCGTACCACTTGGGAAAACGCCCGACCGATTCGGTGTGCACAAAGTACTGGTAGGCCAGATCGACCGCCAGGCAGAACATCACCACCGCAGGCGGCACGCCCAGCCAAACCAGCGGCAAGTAAAAAATAAAGATGCCCACTACCGCGTTCAGCACACTTTGTCGCATCGCCGTGGTGAAGTTCATTGTCTCACCACTGTGGTGCGGCACATGCGCGGTCCAGAACCAGCGCACCCGGTGGGAACTGCGGTGGAACACGTAGTAGCAAAGCTCGGTGGCCACGAATATAGGCAATATGGTCCAGCCGTTGACTGGGATGTCGAACAGGCGGTGCGCGTACACCCAGGCAAAGATTCCGCCGGTCAGCACCAACCACATCACTGCTTCCATCACCTGGTAGCCCGCCCCCAGCGACAGGTTGGCCCCGATTTCTTTCCAGTTGAACTTGTGGGCCTGGCCGCGGCGGCGTTCCACCGCAAACTCAGCCACGAAAGCCAGCAGAAACAGCGGGCTCATTCCGACCAAAAACACCTGCTTCCAGTCGACGTCTTCGCCAAACAGGTTGTGCAGCAACGGCATCAGGGGTTGCAACAGCTCGGTCATAGAGTGCTCCATCAACGAAGGTGAGGTTCGCGGCGGTACAGCACCACCGACAGCACAGCAATGGTGGTTTCCAGCGCCAACAGACTTTGGACAAATCCACTGGGCAGTCCGTCCAGCGCAATGCCGACCAGTCGACCAATCACCAGGCCACCAACCATCAACGCCTGGGCCAGCAGGACCGGGCGTCTGAGCGCCGCCCTGCCCACGCCCGCGAACAGAAACAAACCAATGCCGATCTGCATGCCCCCGTAGGTTGCGCGCAATTCATTCAACGCACTCACGGTGTTGACGTTGAGTTCCAGCGGCGCCATCGCACGCAAAGGGTCGACAAAGGTGTTGACGCCGATCAACACAAACGCCAGACCGCACAACCCCAAAAAAACCTGGGTGAACCGGGACATGCACTTCTCCATGGTGGGCAACTGGCCCAATCATCGCCGTCTACAGCGCCAGCCGTCTTGACGCCACCAGACTGTTTTTGACATAGTCTGCCAAATGCTCGCCATCACCTCAACCGCTTCCACCTACGTGGCCGCCTCCCTCACCGGGCTGATCAGCGCCTTTCTGGACCAGCGTCGACTTGCCTTGCCGTCGCTCAGGGCACAACTGGCCAAGCTGGGCAGCGGCCCGCGCATGCCCATCACCGCTTGGTGGGCGCTGCTGGACGACTTGCAGAAGGCCTTGCCAGACGAACCCGCGCTGGGTTTGCAGGTGGGCGCCTGCGTTCAACCCCACCATGTGGGTGTGCTGGGCTACCTCGCCCTGTACAGCGAAACGCTGGGCCAGGCTTTGCTGCGCTTCACCCGCTACCAACCCTTGCTGCACAACCTGGTGCCGTCGCGGATTGGCCACCAGGGCGATGCGCTGGTGATCCGCTGGGGCACCGAAGACCTGCCTTCCACCACGCTGTCAGACGATGTGTTGGTGGCCGGCTTGATGGTATCGGTGCGCCAGCTCACTGGCCGACCCGACCTGCGGGCGCTGCGCATCGACAGCCCACGCGCCGCACCGGCCGACACCGCGCCCTATGCACGGTTTCATGGCTGCCCGGTGCACTTTGGCAGCCCGGTCGCGGCGGTGCACCTTCCCCTGTGGGTGATGCACCTGCCGGTCAACACCCAGGACGCCCACCTCACCGGCTTGCTGGAACAGCAGGCCGAGGCCTTACTGCAGGCCCTGCCCTCGCCCGACGCGTTGTTGACCCAGCTGCAGCAGCAGATGGTGGCGGTGCTGCAAGACGGCCCGCCCGACGCGGCGGTGGTGGCCGCGCGCATGGGGTTGTCGGAGCGTTCGCTGTACCGTGCCTTGCAGCAGCGCGGCCTGCGCTACAAAGCGGTGCTGAACCGGCTGCGCCATGAACTCGCCAAAGACTACCTGCGCGACCCACAACTCACACTGCCAGAAATTGCCTTCATGTTGGGCTACTCGGAACAAAGTGTGTTTTCTCGGGCCTTTCGGGTTTGGGAGGGGGACCCGCCGCTGCGCTGGCGCCGCCGGGCGCTCGAAATACAACCGTGAAGCCGGTGCGCCCGTTAAACTGCTTTCACTCCCTATATGCCGTTTACCACCTTTGGCCTTGCAGTGGGCCTGCCACCTGCCCTGGTTCGCGCTGCCGTTGAACTGGGTTTTCACCACCCCACCCCGATCCAGACCGAGGCCATTCCCGTCGCACTGCGTGGGGACGACCTGCTCGCCTCGGCCCAAACCGGCTCCGGCAAGACCGGGGCTTTTGCCCTGCCCTTGCTGGCCCGACTGCAAAGCAGCGCACCGCCCTCGCCTCGCCGACCCCGGGCGCTGGTGCTGGTGCCCACCCGCGAGCTGGCCGCGCAGGTGGGCGAGGTGCTGCGCAGCCTGGCCCAGCACCTGTCCGCGCGAACAAAGGTCTCGGTGGTGTTTGGCGGCGTCTCAATCAACCCACAGATGATGGCCTTGCGTGGCGGTGCCGACGTGGTGGTGGCGACACCGGGCCGGCTGCTCGATCTGGTGGGCCACAACGCATTGCAACTGAGCCAAGTGGACATGCTGGTGCTGGACGAGGCCGACCGGCTCCTTGACCTCGGCTTTGCCGACGAACTGCAGCGTGTGCTGGCCCTGCTGCCGCGACGCCGACAGACCCTGATGTTCTCGGCCACCTTCCCCCCCGCGCTGGAGGCCCTCGCCACCGCCCTGCTGCGCACGCCGGTGCGGGTGCATGTGCCGGCGACACCGGGCAACGAACCGGTGATCGTGCAGCGCGCGATCCAGGTCGATGCAGCCCGCCGCACCCAGCTGCTGCGCCATCTGGTGAAAGAAAACAAGTGGCAGCGGGTGCTGGTGTTTGTGGCCACCAAATACACCGCCGGTGTGGTGGCCGAAAAGCTCTACAAGGCCGAGGTGTTTGCCACGCCTTTTCATGGTGAGTTGAGTCAGGGTGCACGCCAGCAGGTGCTCGACGAATTCAAGGACGAGCGGTGGGAGGTGGTGGTCACCACCGACCTCGCTTCGCGCGGCATCGACATCGCGCAACTGCCGGTGGTCGTGAACTACGACCTGCCGCGCTCGGCGGTGGACCATGTGCACCGCATTGGCCGCACCGGACGCGCAGGCGAAAGCGGTCTGGCGATCAGCTTTGTGACAGCGGCCAGCGAGGCCCACTTTCAGTTGATAGAAAAACGTCAGGGCCTGAGCGTGCCACGAGAGCAGGTCGCCGGCTTCGAGCCGACAGAAATTCCGCCACCGACTGCGCCGCGCAATGGTGGCGTGAAGGGCCTGCGCCCGAGCAAAAAAGACAAACTGCGTGCGGCGGCCGCACGCAACGCCTGAGAGGCGTTGTCAGGCTTCGCCGGCAGCGTCTGGCGTGGTCGCGGCTTCCGCGCTGCCCGCTGCCCTGGGCCTGCGGTGGCCGTGTTTGGCCAGAATTTCCACATAGAACTGCTCGCCTGCCGTCAGGGCAATGCCGTCCATCAGGCCGGTGAGCGCACCGAGGTGCACCACTTCGGCGGTGGCTTCGGTAACGCCGAACTTGCAGTCAAAGTCCCAGAAGTCCACGCCAGCCGGCAGGTCACGCCGGCGTTCGCGCTTGATGTACTTGCGCACCTCGTGTTTGACGGCTTCAAGCACGCGGTCGCGGTGCTTGCCTTCGGTTTGCAGTTTGAATGTTTTTTTCATGGGGTCCTTGCCAGCGGGTGTGCCCTGGGAGGGACGTGTGCGGGAGCGTGATGATACGCGGCGGCTCAGGGCGACAGTTCGAACACCGCATCACCCAGGTGGCGGTGCGGTCCGAACACCGCGGTCACGGCAGCCAGTTCGGCGGCCTGCCACTGGGTAAAGATGGCCTGTTCGGCCTCGGTCAATGCATCGGGGTCGGGCGTCTCGCCATAGGTGGCGACGATGTGCAGGTAGGCGCTGTAGACCGGCCAGACCATGTGGGCGTCTCCCAGGGCCTCGTCCAGCACCTGGCAAAAGCGCCGCTCTGCCGCCAGGCGCCCCGAATCGGCGGTTGCGTCGGAAGCGCCATCGGCGTTGTACAGGGTGAGTCGGTAGGCGTAGGTCACCTGCGCATTATCCCGGCGCGAGGGCCAAAGCAAACCAAAGGCCGCTATGCTCCGCCGCATGCCCCCTGAACTGCCCACCCCCGGCAAGGAAGACATCGCCTTGCTCCCCGAGTTCCCCCGGCTCGGCCTGGACCGCATCGAGTTGGTCACCACCGCCACCGCCGCAGAGCGCGCGCTGGACCACCTGCACAGTGCCAGCGCGTGGGGCTTTGACACCGAGTCCAAGCCGACGTTCTTGAAAAACGAGGTGTCCGATGGGCCACATGTCGTCCAACTCGCCACGCTGGAGCGTGCCTGGGTGTTCCAGCTGCACGACATGGACTGCAGGGCGCTGGTGGCCGACCTGTTGGCCAGGCCAGCGACGCACAAAGCGGGTTTTGGCCTGGGCGACGACCGCAAACGCATCACCGCCAAGCTGGGTGTGACACCCGAGGGCATACTGGACCTGAACACCGTCTTCCGGCAACGCGGTTACCGCAAAGACATGGGTGTGAAGGGCGCGGTGGCGGTGCTGTTCAACCAGCGCTTCATCAAGTCGCGCAAGGCCACCACCTCCAATTGGGCCAACCCGCGGCTGACAGAGGCCCAGCTGGTCTATGCCGCCAACGACGCCTGGGCAGCGCTGCGGGTGTACCACGCGCTGGGTTTGGCCTAGGCCGGCGGTCGCTGCAGCAGGTCGAAGTTCAGCAGCCGGGTGGCGATGATGGTCTCGGCCAGGAAGCACAGCAGGGCCAGCAGAAAACACACCACGCCGGAGAGGAAGCCACCCACCGCGAGTCGGTTGATTTCGAAAGCGGTGGTTTCGCCCAGGAACAGCACGATGATGGTGAGCCCGATCAAAAAAGCACACAAGGTGAGCAGTGCGATGCAACCGTTCACCAATCGGCCACGCAATCGCAATTGGGCAAGTTCGGTGTAGGCGCGGCCCAGCAGCGCCTCGTCCACCGAATGGCGGGCGCTGTCTTCCACCAGGCGGGCCCGGTCAATGATGCGGGCCAGGCGGCCCACCGCTGCGGCAATCATGCCGGACACCGCAGTCAACAAAAAAACCGGCGCCACGGCCAGTTGGATGCCATGGGTGATGGTGTTGCTGTCGATGGGCAAAGGCATGAGACTGATTATCGCGGGACGCCGGTCCTGAGAACGTGTCAGTCCGCAGGTGCGACGGCTTGAATGAGGTCTTCGTAGTGGTGGAAGGCATGGCAGTTCGCCGCCCAGTGGGCGTTGGTGTGCTGACGAAGCCCCACCCCCACCACCCGCCGCCCGGCGGCCTTCACCTTGTGGGCCAAGGGCAGAAAGTCGCTGTCGCCGCCCACCACCACCACGGTGCCCACTTGGGGCCAGCGACCGAGGTCTTCCACCGCGTCCAGGCACAAACGGATGTCGGCCCCGTTCTTGGCACTGCCACCGGGTGGGAACAGCTGCACCAGGTCCACTCCGTGGTGCAACAGGGCGTCGCGGTACCGGCCAAAAAACTGCCAGTTGCAATACGCCCGGTGGATGGCCAACGGTCCCAGCGACGCGGCCAGTGCCACCACCGGCGCCACCTGCACCAGCGGCTCTTGAACCTTGAATCGGTGGTCTTGCTGGCTGTAGCTGCCCGGCTGCCGGGCTTCGCACAAGCCAGCGTGCAGGTTTTCAAAGTCCCAGTACAGGCCAACCATGGGTGGTGTGGGGACCATGCTCAGCCGTGGGCGTGGGCCAGTGCACTTACCACTGTGACCAGCGCGATGCCCAGGGCCAACCATGCCACCTGCGCCGCCGTCTCGGACGCGGTGAGGCGCCTCTGCAGTTGGGGAATCAGGTCGGCCAGGGCCACGTACACAAAACTGCTGGAGGCCACCACGAGAAAGTACGGCAGGTAGTCTTGCAGGTAGGCCAGCAGCCAGTAGCCACTGAGACCGCCCAGCACGGTCACCGTGCCGGCCAGAGAAACCTTGAGCAGGGCAGCGCGCTGGGTGCTGGAGCTTTGCCGCAGAACCACCAGGTCGCCCATGTGGTGAGGTACCTCGTGCGCCAGCACTGCCAGTGCAGCCACCACGCCCAGGCGCATGTCGGCCATGAAGGCCGACGCGATGAGAATGCCGTCGCCAAACGCATGGACGCCGTCGCCAGTCAGCACCGCCCAGCCACCGGAACCGGCCTGGGGGGCGTGGTGGTGAGCGTGCCCATGACCATGACCGTGGTCATGCGAATGCCCGTGCTCGTGCCCGTGGTGGTACAGCTCGGCCTTGTCGAGCAAAAAGAAGAACACCAAACCCACCAGCAGCACAATGAACAGGTCGCGCGCGTCGGCCTGCGAATTGAAGGCCTCGGGCAGCAGGTGCATGAAGGCCGTAGCCAGCAGGGCGCCCGCCGCCAGACTCAGCATGTGCTGGGTGTAACGGGCCAGCAATCCAAAGCCCAACAGCGCTGCCAGCCACACACTGCCAATGCCCGCCAGCAGGGTGGCGAAAATGATTGCTACCAAAGTCATAGCTAACTATACAGGCTCGGCTGGGGCCTCAACCCAAAAAGACGTAAAAACAGTAAAAAAGCCGCCCGCAGGCGGCTCCAGAAGCCGTGCGGTGGCTCATGCCACGCCGTGGCGCTTGAACCAGGCCAGCGCGCGTTGCCAGCCATCTTCTGCCGGTTCCTTGCGGTAGCTGGGACGGTAGTCGGCATGGAAGGCATGGGGAGCATCGGGATAGACCACGAACTCGGACTTTTTCGCGGCGGCGGAACCCACGGCCAGGGCGTCCTTCATCTCGTTCACCGTGGTCAACGGAATGCCGCTGTCGGCGCTGCCGTACAGACCCAGCACCGGGCCATGCAAGGTTTTGGTCACGTTCACCGGGTGAGATGGGGTGTTGGCGCTGGCCTGACCCACCAGGCGACCGTACCAAGCCACACCGGCCTTGACCTGCGGGTTGTGCGCGGCATACAGCCAGGTGATGCGGCCACCCCAGCAAAAGCCGGTGATACCGACCTTTTTGCCGCCGCCGTTGGCCTGCGCCCAAGCAACGGTGGCATCCAGGTCGGCCATGACCTGCGCGTCGGGCACTTTGGACACCAGTTCGGCGATCAGTTTGGCCACTTCGGTGTACTGGCGCGGGTCGCCCTGGCGGGCGAACATTTCTGGCGCAATGGCCAGGTAGCCGGCCTTGGCAAAGCGGCGGCAGGTGTCGGCGATGTACTCGTGCACACCAAAAATCTCCTGCACCACCAGCACCACAGGCAGGTTGGTTTTACCGGCCGGTGCCGCACGGTAAGCGGGCACCTTGAATCCTGCCGAGCTGATGGTGACCTCGCCCGCCACCAGACCATCGGCCGGTGTTTTGATGGCGGTCTGCGCCATGATGGGCAGCGCCGTCGCGGCGTAACCCACACCCAACGCGGCCTTGAGCGCGGCGCGGCGGCTGGGTTGATCATTGCCCGGCAACAGGGCATCGAAATCGGCTTGCAGGTCGTCGCGCAACATGGAGGTCTCCTGGGTGGTTTGCGCGCAGTTTAGACTCGTTTCCTTCCGCCCGCATTTCAAGGAGATTTCCATGCCCACCATTCGCGTCGAGATGATTGAAGGCCGTACCCCGGAACAGAAGAAGGCCCTGGCCCAGGCCCTGACCCAAGCCGTGGTGGACACCCTGGGAAGCAAGCCGGAGGCGGTGGACGTGCTGCTGTTTGATGTGCCCCGCGGCGACTGGGCCACCGGCGGCGTGTTGTGGTCGGAGAAAAAATAGTGCGAGCTCCGGCCGCCGCGCTGGGCGCCCTCTTCGTGCTGGCCGCATGCGGCACCGCCCCGGTGGACCCGAAAGCACCGGGCCCAAGCACCACCCTGCCCAGCGGTGGTGACTGCCGCATGGCCGGCGCGCAGTTCGCAGTCGGCCGCACCGTGGACAACGCTTTGCTCACCGAAGCCGCTCAGCGCGCCAGCGCGAAAACCGCGCGGGTGCTGCGACCCAACCAGGTCATCACCATGGAGTTCAACGCCCAGCGCTTGAACCTCGAGGTGGACAAGGCCAACCGGGTGGTGGCCGTGCGCTGCGGCTGAGCCACGTTGGGGTCGGTGCCTTCGGTGCACCTTGCCCCTAGGCGTGGTCAGTGCGCCTCGTCCCAGTTTTTGCCCACGCCCACCTCGGCCAGCAGCGGCACCTTGAGGTCGGCCACGCCCGCCATC
>CAZANT010000088.1:0-8674 GCA_964486575.1 uncultured Burkholderiaceae bacterium
TCTGCATGTCGTTGTACGAATTGGTCATCGCACCGTAGCCCCAGGTGTTCGCCACACCGGCCACCGTGGTGGAGTGACAAATCCGGGCCTGGTGGTCGCAATTGTTGCTGCCCCAGAAGCTCATCCACTTGCGCAACAGGTAAGCCTGCTCGTTGTTGTGCTTGGACGAACCCACCACGTAGACCGAATCGGGCCCGCTTTCCTTGCGCAAGGCCAGCATCCGGTCGCTGATTTCTTGGTAGGCCGTATCCCAGCTGATGCGCTCGTACTTCCCGTTGACCAGCTTCATTGGGTAGCGCAGGCGGAACTCGCCATGACCGTGTTCACGCAAGGAAGCGCCTTTGGCGCAATGGGCGCCCAAATTGATCGGGGAGTCGAACACGGGCTCCTGCCGGACCCAAACGCCGTTTTCTACCACTGCGTCGACGGCACAACCCACTGAGCAGTGGGTGCAAATGGTGCGCTTGACTTCAATTTTTCCCGACCCCACCAGCACCGAACCCGGTGCGGCAGCGGCCGACTTTTTCACCAGCGTGAGTTGCGACGCGGCAATACCGACGCCGATGCCAAGACCAGAGCGTCGCAGGAAGACGCGGCGATCCATGGTGGGCAAGGCTTGTGACAGTCCTCGCTTCAAACTGCCAACGAACGGGAGACGGGACGCGGCGTCGGTGTGCGCGCCGGGCGATCTTTTGGTCAACATCATGAAAACCTCCAGTGGATGAGGTGCGGGAAACGGACAGGCAGACGGCGCGGCAAGCGGACGCTTGCCGTGGGTCAGATTCGGGTAGTTTTGTAGTAGTGCCGAACGTGGTCGGAGACCGTGTAACCGCCGCCTTGCGCGGGGGGCGCCTTGGGCTCGGCAGCCGCTTGGACCTCTGCAGGCTGCGAAGGAAGAACACTGGCGATGGCCGCCAGCGCGCCTGCCGTACCGGCCCCTGCAAACAGCACGCGGCGAGACAAGGCGTTATCAGGCTTTTTCATGGGGCGTCTCCATCTTTTCTTCTACATAGGAAGTTATTTGCATATCAACCAAATGTAGCGAGCCTGTTACGCCACCACAAGTGGTAAATACGCAAACCCGGGCTCTTGGACAGACATAAATTTCAGGTTTATCTGAATAAATTTCACGAATGCCGCCTCCCGCGGCGAATCGTCTCACTTTGGCTCAAGCCAGCATGTCAAAGCCCTGCAATTCAACGCTGATGAACGCCCGGGTGAGCTCGGCCGTGGCGGCGTAAAACACGGCGCGCGGGTGTTGCTGGACGGCATCACACAGGTCCATCACCCAAGGCTGCAGGTGCGTGCCGAAGAAGCGCTTCTGTTGCGTCAGGTTGGCCACCGCCACGTCGTCACCGGCGATCAGGTAGCGCATCACCTCACACAGACAGGCGATGTGGTCCTCGGTCTCGGCCATCAGCTCGTCACGTGCCAGGCCAAGTGCTGCCAGATCGCCACGCAGGGCGGCCAGCGGTTTTTCATTCAGGAAGCCAGCAAGGTAGTGTGACCCGTAAAGGTAGACCTCGGGCTTGCCTACGCCGCCGAACAGCGCGTGGTGTTCCTGATGGATGGCTACATCGTCCATCTGGCGTGAGACAGACACCAGCTCGCGCCAAGGCGCTTCCAGAAAACCGCCCGGCGCGGGGGCATCAGTCACGGCGACCCGCAATTGCGCCAACAACTCGGGCGTGGGTGGCGCGTAATACAGCGCAGCCAGCAGGCCGTACAACTCAGCACGGGCAGTTTCTTCGTCCAGCGCTGAGGACATGGCGGGAGAGGGGTTCATGGCGTCAGATGTCAGTGATCTTGGTTTCGTTCTGGGCCGAATACAGGTCGATGACGCGGCAGTCGCCACACATCTTTAACCGCTCCAGTGCCGCGCCCTGAAACATGGCGTGCCCGCTCAGCTTGCCCAACATGCCTTCAATCGCCTTCAAGGTCCCGAAAGGCTTGTTGCAACGCACACAGCTGTACGGGGGCATCTCGTTGAGGACCCGAGACGCCTTGCGCGCCGGCCCGATGAGTAACCTGGGAACCAGGGTGATGGCGTCCTCAGGGCAGGTGGTGGCACACAGACCACATTGCACACAGTTTTTCTCAATGAAGCGCAATTGCGGCGCGTTGGCGTTGTCCTGCAACGCACTGGCGGGGCAGACGCTGACGCAGCTGAGGCACAGGGTGCAGCGGTCTTTGTTGACCTCAATTGCGCCGAATGGCGAGCCGGCACCTGGCCCGCCCGCGGGCAGTGCAATGACATCGGTGTGCTGCGGCGCATGCTCTGCGAGGTGGTCAATGGCCAGGTCCAGTGTGCTGCGCTTTTCGGGTGTGACGGCGTAGCGCGCGGTGCTGGCGGGGACCTGCTGGCGGGTCTGACCGAGCGACTGCAGCCCAGCGTCCAACGCCTCGGGGGTACCGGCTTCCAGCAACTTGAAATGGCTGCCGGAGTAGCCCAAACCATTGAGCAACGCCTGAGCCACCGCCATTTGCGCCTGTAGGCCAGCCACGTAGGCGGGAGCGTCTTCCGGCGTGGTCAGCACCACCACCTGGTTGGCACCGAACGCAATCGCGCTAAGCCACAGGTCCAGACCAGCGCTGGCGCTGTGCCACAACGCCACCGGGATCACATTGGCGGGCACACCGTGCAGGCCGCCCGCGTCGGGCCGACGGCCCAAACCCAACAGAGAACGCTTGGGCGCCGGCCCAGCCAGTTGGGCTGCGCGGCCAAGCGACTCGACCAACGCTTGGCCTGCCTCTTGGCTGTGCAGCAACAGCACCGGCTCCTTGCCACCCGCTTTGCCATAGGTCGCCAACAGGGTCTTGATCTTGACGCCCTGGTGGCTGGCACGCGGGTAAGCGTAGGTGAGCGCGCCGGTCGGGCAAACGGTGGTGCAGGCGCCGCAGCCTATGCAAAGGTTGGGGTTGACCACAATTTGCTGGCGTGTCGTGTCGCTTGTCACCGCTTCCGCGGAACAAATGTCAACACAGGCATTGCAGCCGATCTGGGTGTTGCGGCTGTGGGCGCAGAGCTTTTGTTTGTAGGCAAAAAACTTGGGCTTGTCGAATTCGCCCACCATGTCGCGCAGCTTCAGCAGCGTGGGCAAGGAGTGACCGTCCCACCGAAAGTAGCCCTGTGGCGGCGCATGGCGGGTGATAAGCGGGGTCGCACCAATGTCCAGAACGAGGTCAAACTGCTCCATCTCCGAAACCGGATCGCGGGTGAAGTCAATGGCGCCGGCGGCGTTGCAAACCTTCACACAGGCACGATGCGACTGGCAGAGGGACAAGTCGACCTGGTAATCGAGGCCGATGGCGCCTTCGGGGCAGGCGGTAACGCAGGCGTTGCAGCGGGTGCACAAATCCAAATTGATCGGGTTGTTGCGCGACCACTTGAAGGTGAAGGCGCCAAGCCAGCCAGTGAGCGACTCAAACTGACCGGCCAGCACCGGGAACTGGCGCGCCTGTGTGCCACTGCCGCCGGTGGCGAAAAGGGTCACATCCAGCACATCCCCCAGCAAGGTGGCGGCTTGCTCGGCCGCGGCCAGCGGACCAACGATCAGCAAACGGCCGGCGCTTTTGTAGGTCACCGTGGCCACCGGGTCGGGGTCTGGCAGGTGGGCGGCTGCCAACAGGGCCGCGATCTTGGGGGTCGCCTGCGCCGCGTCGCGGCCCCAGCCGCCGGTCTCGCGGATGTTCACAAACTTCAGCGGCGACACGCTGCCGCCCTCCACCAACTCAGCCAGTTCGGTGAACAGGTGTTTTTCCTGAGTGCAGGCCACGACCACGTCGTCTCCCGACCGGACGGCTTGCTGAAAAGCGCCGGCCTGTCGGCGGCACAGGGTGGTGTGGAGTGTCAGTTCCTCATTCAGCGCCTCGCCCAGCGCGCGGGGCTGCAGGGGCATGGTCTGGTTGCAGTCGCAAATCAGTGTGGACATGGTGGCTTGTGGTGTCTCCGGGTTCCAACGCGGCTGGCAGCGTGGCTGGCGCGGCCGAGGTCGGGGGCGTCGTTATGTCAGTCGGTTCATCGGACTGTGCCACGGATTGGACATCTGGGTTGTACGCATCATCCCGCACTCGGGCCGCAGCCTGGACGGTCTCGTCCTCTGTGTCCTCGGCCTCAAACAGCTTCAGAAACTGTGCGCTCACCATGCTGCGCAGCATGGATTCGGGGATCGGGTCGGGTTTGGAGTAGTCGTCGATGTAGGTGTCCAACCCGTCCATGACGTTGTAGTGCGGGTCGGTAAACAGCTTTTTCATGGCGGCGTTTTTCACCTCGGGCGTGACGCCCTGCCCCATGAAGGGCTTGAAGTCACCGTCAAGCGTCAGGGCTTGCACATCGTCCAGCGTGGGCAAACTCGGTTCTTCGCCAGCGTCCGAGGCGGCGGCGGGCGTTGGCGGCAACGCTTCGGCAGCGCTGGGCACGGGAACAACCGCCGCTGCGGGTGTGGTCGCCGCCACCACCGGTTCTGCCAGCGGCTTGCCAGCCCGAACATCCGCCTTGCGGCGGGCCCAGCGGCCCAAAAAGCCCGGCTCATCCGCCATGGCCACCGCCGTATTGTTTGCCAGTGCTGACAGACGCCGGATTGCCAAAGCGGTCGGTCAGTGACCGGAAGCTCTCGGGACGCTTGCGGCGCTTGGGGTCGGGTTGGTAGTTGGCGTCAACAAAGCTGCTAAGCCAGGCCACGATGTCGGCAGACGCCGGCACCTGCTCGACGGACTCCTGCGCGTCCAGCCAGCGGCCCGCGTCGTGGTAGCTCAGGGTGACCACTTGGGGCAAGGGCAAGCATTCGTCGCTCAGTTGCGCCTCTTCCTCCATGCGCCACATCACAAACCAACCAGGCTCCGGCGACGTCGCGTTGAGGTAATAACCTTCGGCATCGCCTGGAAACAGCTCCACGGTGAAGCCGGGGTACAGCCAGCGCTCCTCTTGCTCATTCCGGTAGAGCAAACGCGGAGAGGCCCCGAAACCGTCTTCTTGACGCACCACGTCGGCCAAAGTCCAGCGCCAGGATTGCCAGCGGGCCATGGCGCCCTCCACGCGCGTCTTTCGCATCACAACGGCAACGTCTATCGCGGGGCGGTCATTGGACATAGGCTGCCACTGTACCGGATTGGCCTGCAGCCCTTCACTGCGACGGGCGGGTGCCGTAACCTGGGCTCGCGGCGGGCTGGCCACCGGGGCGAATGGCCACCGCGCAGTACTTGAACTCAGGGATCTTGCCGAACGGGTCAAGCGCGGCGTTGGTCATCAGGTTGGCAGCGGCCTCGTAGTAGGCAAACGGGATGAACACCGCGCCAGTGGGGGTGCCGTCGTCGCGCCGGAGGTGCAACGCCACCGAGCCACGCCGCGATTGCACCGTGACCACCTCGCCGGCTTGCAGTCCCAAGGCGGCAATGTCACCGCCGTTCATCGAAGCGGTGGCGATGGGCTCAATCGCGTCCAGTACGCTGGCGCGGCGCGTCATGCTGCCGGTGTGCCAGTGTTCGAGCTGGCGCCCGGTGATCAGCACAAACGGGTAGGCCGCGTCGGGCCGCTCGTTGGCGGGAATGATGTCGGCCGGCACCAGGTGCACCTTGCCGTCGTCGGTGGCGAAACGGTTGATGAACACAATGGGCTGCCCCGGGTCATCGGCGCTCAGACAGGGGTAGGTCACACTCGACTCGCGCTGCAGCCGCTCCCATGTGATGCCATTGATCGCGGCGTGCATGGCCTGGCGCATTTCGTCGTAAACCGCCGCCACGCCGCTGTCTTCGCCTGGGTAGTCCCAGTGCAGACCCATGCGTTTCGCAATCTGCTGAATGATCCACAAATCAGGCTGGGCATCGCCCGGCGCATTGAGCGCGCGTTGGCCGAGCTGCACCATGCGGTCGGTGTTGCTCACCGTGCCTGTTTTCTCGGGCCAGGCGGTGGCGGGCAGCACCACGTCGGCCAGCCAAGCGGTTTCGGTCATGAAAATGTCTTGCACCACCAGGTGCTGCAGGCTGGCCAGCGCGTGGCGGGCATGGTTCAGGTCAGGGTCGCTCATGGCGGGGTTCTCCCCCATGATGTACATGCCGCGCACCTTGTGCGGGTCGCTGTCGGGCGCCAAGGCCTTGTGCATGGTCTCGACCACGGTGTAGCCGGGCTGGTCGTCCAGCGGCGTGCCCCAGAAGTTCTCGAACCAGTCGTGCGCCGGCTTGTTGTCCACGCGCTGGTAGTTTGGAAACATCATCGGAATGAGGCCGGCGTCGCTCGCGCCCTGCACGTTGTTCTGACCCCGCAGCGGATGAAGGCCAGAGCCTGGTTTGCCGATCTGGCCAGTCACCGTGCACAGCGCAATCAAACAGCGCGCATTGTCGGTCCCGTGCACGTGCTGGCTGATGCCCATGCCCCACAAAATCATTGCCGCCTTGGTGGTGGCAAATTCGCGCGCCACCTCGCGCAGCGTGGCCGCCGGAATGCCACAGACCGGCGCCATGGCTTCCGGGCTGTACCCCTTGACGTTTTCCTTCAAGGCTTCAAAGTTGTTGGCACGCGTCGCCACAAATTCTTCGTCTACCAACCCTTCGTCGATCACGGTGTAGATCAGCGCGTTGAGCATGGCCACATCGCTGTCGGCCTTGAACTGCAGCGTTCGCCAAGCGTACTTGCCGATGTCGGTAACGCGCGGGTCGGCCAGCACGATCTTGGTCCCTTTCTTTGCCGCATTCTTCATCCACGTCGCAGCGACCGGATGGTTGGCGGTGGGATTGGAGCCGATCACCAGGATCAGCCCCGCATGCTCAACATCGCTGACTTGGTTGCTCACCGCGCCCGAGCCCACACCTTCGAGCAGCGCCGCCACGCTGGACGCGTGGCACAGGCGTGTGCAGTGGTCCACGTTGTTGCTGCCAAAACCGGTTCGCACCAGCTTCTGGAACAGGTAAGCCTCTTCGTTGCTGCCTTTGGCTGACCCAAAACCAGCGAGTGATTTTTTGCCGTGCGTGTCGCGCAGTTCTTTCAAGCCACCCGCGCTCAGCGCCAAAGCTTCTTCCCAGGTGGCTTCGCGGAAGACCTCCGACCAATCACCCGTGTCCCGGTTCAGATGCTGAAGTACCTCGGGGTCTTTCGCGACACCTGCCTTGCGGATGAGTGGCTTGGTCAGGCGCTGCGGGCTGTGCGCGTAGTCGAAACCAAAACGACCTTTCACACATAGCCGCGAGTGGTTGGCGGGGCCGTCGCGGCCGTCCACACTGACAATCCTGTTGTCCTTGACGTTGTAGGTGAGCAGGCAACCGACGCCGCAGAAGGGGCAGACCGAGTCGACCTTTTTGTCGACCACCTGCGAGCCGATTTGCGTTTTGGGCATCAGCGCGCCCGTGGGACAGGCCTGCACGCATTCACCGCAGGCCACACAGGTGCTGTCACCCATGGCGTCGCCGAGGTCAAACACAATCTCGCTGCGCGAGCCACGCATTGCGCAGCCAATCACGTCATTCACCTGCTCTTCGCGGCAGGCGCGCACACAGCGGTTGCACTGGATGCAGGCGTCCAGGTTCACCGCCATTGCAGGATGGGACACGTCGGGCGGAGTTTGTTCGCGTCGCAGTGCCTTCAGCGCCGGCCGCACCTTCACGTCCAGACGGGTTGCCCAAGCGCTGAGTTCGCCGTGCTGCTGTGCAGCGTCACCGTTGACCCACTTGTAGCCAACGTCTGGCATGTCGGACAGCAGCATCTCCAGCACCATCTGCTGGCTCTTGACCGTGCGCGGGCTGGCGGTGCGCACCTCCATGCCGGCGGTGGCACTGCGGCAGCAGCTGGGGGCCAGCGTGCGCTCACCCTTGACCTCGACCACACAGGCGCGGCAATTACCGTCGGGCCGATAGCCTTCCTTGTAGCAAAGGTGCGGGATATCGGTGCCGTGCCGCTTGGCGGCCTGCAAGATGGTCTCGTTTGCATAGGCCTCAACCGGCTTACCGTCCAGCATGAAAGCGACGGTTTGCGGCAAAACCTCGGAACGTTTGAACGACGCGTTCATGCTTCAGCCAATCTCGTGGGGAAAGTAGTTCTGGACACAGCGAACCGGGTTGGGTGCGGCCTGACCCAGGCCACAAATGGACGCATCCACCATCACCTGGCTCAGGTCTTCCAGCAGTGCGTTGTCCCATTGCGGCACTGCCATCAACTTCGCTGCCTTGGCCGTTCCAACTCGGCATGGCGTGCACTGGCCGCAGCTTTCGTGCTCAAAAAACCGCATCGTGTTCAGCGCGGCGTCGCGCGCCTTGTCTTGCCTGCCCAACACGATCACCGCGGCCGAACCAATGAAGCAGCCGTACGGTTGCAAGGTGTCAAAGTCGAGCGGGATGTTGGCCATGCTGGCCGGCAAGATACCGCCCGAAGCACCACCCGGGAGGTAGGCGTAGAGGGTTTGCCCCTCGGCCATGCCGCCGCAGTACTCGTCTACCAGCTCCTGAAGCGTGATACCGGCAGGCGCCAGCTTCACTCCAGGCAATCTGACGCGTCCGCTGACGCTGAAGCTGCGCAGGCCCTTGCGCCCGTGGCGACCAAAGCCACTGAACCACTGTGGGCCCTTTTCCACAATGTCGCGCACCCAGTAGAGCGTTTCAAAATTGTGCGCCAGCGTAGGTCGACCGAACAAGCCGACCTGCGCGATGTAGGGCGGGCGCATGCGGGGCTCGCCACGCTTGCCTTCGATGC
>CAZANT010000089.1:0-8663 GCA_964486575.1 uncultured Burkholderiaceae bacterium
CTCGCGTTTCCACAGGCGGGAGGCGATTTCTTCCGGCTTGGGGCCGCGGCGGGCGTAAACCATGCGGCCAATTTCCTCAAACGCCTGTTGTTTGGAGGAAACGGCAATGTTCAGCGCAATGCGGTCCAGGGACAGCAGATCTTTCATGACAAACCCTATCCTTATTTGTAAGGTATTGAACGAGGACTGCCGTAAATGCCCCGTAAAAATTGCGTGCGGCCGCCGTGGCCGCCGCCTCAGCCGCCAGTCAGTGCCAGGTAGGCGGCGCGGGTGCCGGGCGAGACCGAGGCGATCAGTTGGGCGTGGGGTGTTTGGTGCCGCAACAGCATTCGGGCCGACGCGGTGGCCTTGGAGCGGCAGAACCAGTGGCAGGTGTGCTGCATCAGAAACAGCTCGGCCGTCAGCGTGAAGGCCCTGTCCCTGGGGCTCAGGCCCGCGGGGTTGGCGACCACCTGTGCAATCCCGTCGGCGTGCAGTCGGAAGGCTGCGCGCGCATCAAACGTGGCGTGGGGCAACAGTTTGTCCGCCAGTGGCAGCGCCCAGGGCAGTTTGCTGACGCGGGCTTCGACAGTGTCCACCTTGGCGAACCCGGCTGCGAATCGGCTGAACTGGGTCGAGAGTTCCTGCTCCGAGACCGCCAGAAGTTGCCAAATCGGGCCCGACCGCTCCGGATCGGGCTCGCCCAGGGCACGCAGGTAGCCCTGCGTCAGCGTTTCCATCAGTTTTTCCAGCCGGTACTCGCCCAGGTGCTGGCCCAGCAATGCAATGCGCCGCCGCTGATCCCGAGATTTGAGCACCCAGCCGCCCACGCCGAGCAGGCTTGCCAACAACCAAAATTCCATCGGGCGATGTTACGCAAGCTTGGGCCGTGTTTCGGGCGGACTGGCTGGAATGGCCTCAAAAGGCGTAGCCGATGGCGACTTTCAGCACCGGGTAGGCTTTGATGCTGGACACCTCGTTGTTGAAGTTGTTGGACTCAGCCGCCAAGTTGCTGTTGAAGCCGGGGATGGCCCGCAGCCCGTCGGTGGCGGTCAATTTGCCGCGCGCCTTGCCGAGGTTCACGCCCAAGTCGAGGCCAAAACGTGGGCCGGGCCGGTCCAAGTTGCTCAGACCCCAGCCAATGCCCAGGTATGGCGAGGTGGATCGAAAGCGGATGTCGCCGTCAATCGACTCGCCCGGTAACACCGGGTAGGGTACGCCGTTGACACTCACCAAACCGAGGCCATTGGGCTGCGCGCGAACTTTGGCGCGCGGGGTGTTGAAGTCCAGACCCGCCGTCACCCGAAACACCCCCGCGAATGGGCGGAAGTCGGCGTAGACCGCACCGGCCTGCAGTTTCAGATCGCCGCGGTAATCGATGTTGTCCTCGGTGGTGGTGTAGCGGCGGGTGTAGCGGGACAGCTCGCCCCGGAATGCAAGGTACGGACTGGCTTGGGTACCGAATCCAACGCCCAGACCAGTGGTGCCCACCACGCCATAGACCAGCACGTTGGGTTTGGCGGTCTGCGCGGCGGCGGTGGATGCAAACATCACCACAGCGAGGCCCAAAGTGGCAGCGGCAGATTTCTTCAAGGTGGTCTCCTCTTGGCCGAGTTCAACAACATGGCCAGGCACGATTGCGCTGACAATGCCGAACCATTCTATGAACCCGCGTCGGACTTGACCTGCGACTTCTGTATGAAACTTGATTTTTTTGAGGCGGTCATTTTCGACCTCGATGGCACTCTGATTGACACCGTGGGCGACTTCGTCTTGGCGCTCAACCGCATGTTGACCCTGCTGCCAATGCCGGCGGGAACCCCGACAACCGTCAGCCGCGACACGGTGGAGCAACTCATCGGCAAAGGCTCAGAGCACCTGATCCGGTCGCTGCTGTCCCAGGTGCTGACGCAAGCCGGGCAAACGCTGCCCGCCGCCGCGTTTGAGGCGCTGCAGGCTCCGGCCTGGGACCATTACCAGGCGCACTACCTGGCCATCAACGGCCAACAAGCCGAGGTCTACCCGGGTGTGCTGGCCTGCCTCGAGGGGCTGCAAGCGCGGGGCATGCCGATGGCCTGTGTGACCAACAAACCAACCGCTTTCGCATTGCCTTTGCTGAAGGCCAAAGGGCTGGACCGGTTTTTCTCGCTGGTGTTTGGCGGTGATGCCTTTGCGCGCAAAAAGCCCGATCCGTTGCCACTGCTGAAAACCTGCGAGGCGCTGGGCGCGTCACCGTCTCGCACCTTGATGGTGGGCGACTCGAGCAACGACGCCCAAGCCGCACGTGCGGCCGGTTGCCCGGTGGTGTTGGTGACCTACGGGTACAACCATGGCCAGCCGGTACACACGGTGGACGCCGACGGGGTCACCGATTCTCTGGAAAACCTGCTCGCCCCCTGAAGCACCCCCAATGGGCCCAGGCCATCAGGCCGATTTGCCGAGCAGCGCGTCTTTCAGTTTGCTGTCGGCCGGTTTGTCGCCGACCCAGATTCGCATCAAGGCGTTGAAGAATTCCGGCTCTTTGAAGGGCTCCGGCTGCAGTTTTCCGTTGATGGTCAGGATGGTGCCGGTGCCAGGCACCCAGTCAATCAGCACGTTGTCACCCGATTTCAGGCTTTTCTGGTCCGCAAACAGCTGGCCCATGCGAACCAGGCCGGGAATCAACTTACCGATTTCGGCCTTGGACGTGTTGTCTTCCACGCCTTTGGTGAACAGCTTGCCGAGTTCGCCGGCGTCAATGTCGCGCAGCATGGTCAGGCTCATGCGCTTGGGGCCGGTAGCGGCCAGCACTTCTTCGGGGGTGGCAGCCTTCTTGTTGAGGTACAGCCCAGCCACGTACACCTTGAAGACCAGCTTGGTCCGCAGGCCGGCCCCGTTGAGCAGCAATTTGCTGCCCTGCAGGTCGATGCTGTCTTCCAGCTTGACCCCGGCCACGTCCACCGTGGCCGTCCAGCCACTGGCCGCCAGCAGCAATGCGGCGCAAAACACGCCAAGGGAGCGAAGGGGTTTCATGGGGATTCCTTAAAAAAGTACGATCGTGCGAGATTCTGGTGATTTCCCTCTTGCCGCGCAAGCGTGCTTGCCCGCGGTCGCGGGTGCTTTACCTACCGCAGGGCCAGTGCCTCGCGTTTGCTACACTTTGTGCATGTTCATTCATCGCAGCATTCGCGCGGGTTGTCACGACCGGGGAGCCTGGCCCTGGCGTGTGTGCAGACCTTCCCAGTCCTGAGGGGCGAAGCGCGGCTGTGCCGCCCGCCCACGCCGAATGAACACAGCGCCCACGCCGGTTGGGCGTCATCCGAGCTGGAGGCTCATCCGTGATCACCGAACCCGAATTTGACCGCCTTGCGCGGGATGGTTTCAATCGCATTCCACTCACCGCAGAGGCGTTTGCAGACCTGGAAACCCCGCTTTCTCTGTACCTGAAGCTGGCCCATGCCGACGGCGCCGGGCAATTCAGTTTCTTGCTGGAGTCCGTGGTGGGCGGCGAGCGTTTTGGCCGCTACAGTTTCATTGGACTGCCGGCCCGTACGCTGCTGCGTGCCAGTGGTTTTGGCGCTGACGTGGCCACCGAGGTGGTGACCGACGGTGTGGTGGTGGAAACCTCCAGCCTCAATCCGCTGGACTTTATTGCGAGCTACCAGCAACGCTTCAAGGTCGCGCTCCAACCTGGCCTGCCGCGGTTCTGCGGCGGCCTGGCTGGCTACTTCGGCTACGACACGGTGCGCTACATCGAGAAAAAGCTGGAAAAGACCTGCCCGCCCGACGCCCTCGGTTGCCCCGACATCCTGCTGCTGCAGTGCGAAGAGCTGGCGGTGATTGACAACCTCTCCGGCAAGCTGCACCTCATCGTTTACGCCGACCCCGGCCAGCCGGGTGCCTATGCCCAGGGCGTGGCGCGCCTGGCCGAATTGAAAGCGCAGCTGCGCGCTCCCGTCAGTGCGCCACCCATCCACCCGAGTGCCAGCCACCCGGCCGAGCGCGGGTTCGCGAAAGAAGACTACCTGCGCGCTGTGGCCGAGGCCAAGGGGCTGATCGCGGCGGGCGACTTCATGCAGGTGCAGGTGGGCCAGCGCATCAGCAAACGCTACACCGCGTCACCGCTGAGTCTGTACCGCGCGCTGCGTTCGCTGAACCCCAGCCCCTACATGTACTACTACCATTTCGGGGACTTTCATGTGGTGGGCGCATCGCCAGAAATTTTGGTTCGCCAGGAGCAGACGCCCGAGGGCCAGAAGGTCACTATACGTCCGCTTGCCGGCACCCGGCCACGCGGCACGACGCCAGAATTGGACAAGGCGACCGAGCAGGAGCTAATCAACGACCCGAAAGAACGCGCCGAGCATGTGATGCTGATCGACTTGGCGCGCAACGACATTGGCCGCATCGCCAAAACCGGCACGGTGAAGGTCACCGAAGCGTTCCATGTGGAGCGCTACAGCCATGTGATGCACATCGTCAGCAACGTTGAAGGCCTGTTGCTCGATGGGATGACGCCGATGGACGTGCTCAAGGCCACGTTTCCAGCAGGCACACTCACCGGCGCACCCAAGGTGCACGCGATGGAGCTGATCGATCAGCTCGAGCCCACCAAGCGTGGCCTTTATGGCGGGGCCTGTGGCTACATCAGCTACGCGGGCGACATGGACGTGGCCATTGCGATTCGCACCGGCGTGATCAAGGGCGGCACCCTGCATGTGCAGGCGGCCGCCGGCGTGGTGGCCGACTCGGTCGCCGAGATGGAGTGGCGCGAAACGGAACACAAGGCACGTGCGCTATTGCGCGCCGCGGAGCTGGTGGAAGAGGGGCTGCAATGAACGCCGCAGTGCCTTGCCGCCCTGAACAAAGGGGCGCTCCCACGGGGGGCAGCGCAGTACACAAGGTGATAAGTGTGGGGGTTCTGTGAAACTCTTGATGATCGACAACTACGACAGCTTCACCTACAACTTGGTGCAGTATTTTGGCGAACTCGGCGCCGCGGTCGAGGTGTTTCGCAACGACGAAATCACACTCGAAGGAATTGCCGCGCGCCAGCCGGACCGACTGGTGGTTTCGCCTGGCCCCTGCTCGCCCACCGAGGCGGGCATTTCGGTGGCGGCGATCAAGCACTTCGCCGGTAAGTTGCCCATCCTGGGCGTCTGTCTCGGCCACCAGAGCATTGGCGCAGCGTTTGGCGGCAAGATCGTTCGGGCGCAGCAGCTGATGCACGGCAAGACCAGTGTCATCACCACCACCGGCGAGGGCGTGTTTGCGAATCTGCCCACGCAATTCACCGTGAACCGCTACCACTCGCTGGCGATTGAACAATCCACCTGTCCGCCCGAATTGAAGACCACCGCCTGGACCAACGACGGCGAGATCATGGGCGTGCGCCACACGGGCTTCGCGTCGGCGGTACGGGTCGAAGGCGTTCAGTTCCATCCCGAGTCCATCCTCACCGAGCACGGTCACGCCATGCTGAAGAACTTTCTGGAGCTGGCATGACACCCCCCGTACACCAGATCACGCCACAGGAGGCGCTGCAGCGCACCATCGAGCACCGCGAGATTTTCCACGACGAGATGCTGCACATCATGCGTCTCATCATGCGCGGTGAAATGTCACCGGTGATGGTGGCCTCACTCATCACTGGCCTGCGGGTGAAGAAAGAAACCATCGGCGAAATCACCGCCGCCGCGCAGGTGATGCGCGAGTTTTCGACCAAGGTGGAAGTGATCGACAAGACCCACCTGGTGGACATCGTAGGGACCGGTGGCGACGGCTCGCACACCTTCAACATCTCCACCTGCAGCATGTTTGTGGCGGCCGCCGCCGGCGCCCGCGTCAGCAAACACGGCGGTCGCAGCGTGAGCAGCAAGTCCGGCAGTGCCGATGTGCTGGAGAGCCTGGGCATTGGCATCAACCTCCCGCCCGAGGCGATTTCACGGTGCATCGAGGAGGTCGGCATGGGTTTCATGTTCGCGCCCAACCACCACCCGGCCATGAAGAACGTGGCGCCAGTGCGCAAGGAAATGGGCGTGCGCACGCTGTTCAACATCCTTGGCCCGCTGACCAACCCGGCCAGTGCCCCCAACATCCTCATGGGTGTATTCCATGCAGATCTGGTGGGTATTCAGGTGCGGGCGCTGCAGCGCCTGGGTGCCGAGCATGCGCTGGTCGTTTACGGCAAGGACGGTATGGACGAGGTCAGCCTCGGTGCCGCCACTGTGGTGGGCGAACTGAAAGACGGCGCCATCCGCGAGTACGAAATTCACCCTGAAGACTTTGGCTTGGCCATGTCCAGCAGCCGCCAGTTGCGGGTGGATACGCCCGAGCAATCGCGCGCCATGTTGATCGGCGTGCTCGACGGCCAGCCCGGTGCGGCGCACGACATCGTGGCGCTCAATGCCGGTGTGGCGCTTTACGCGGCCAATGTGGCGGCGTCCATTCCTGAAGGCTTGTCGCTGGCGCGCCAGGCCATCGCCACCGGTGCGGCCAAGGGCAAGCTTGCGGCGCTGGTGTCTCTGTCCCAATCTTTAGCAGGCTGAGCCATGTCGGACATATTGAACAAGATCATTGAGGTCAAGCGCGAAGAAATCGCCGCGGCCCAACGGCGTATGCCATTGGCCGCGATGCGCGCCGACGCCGAGTCGCGGGTGCTGACACGCGACTTCGTCGGTGCAATGCGCGCCAAGATCGCCGCAGGGCAGGCCGCCGTGATCGCCGAGGTCAAGAAGGCCAGCCCGTCCAAAGGTGTGCTTCGCGAGGATTTCATTCCGGCCGACATTGCGCAAAGCTATGCCGAGGGCAATGGAAAAGTCAGCGCCGCCTGTTTGTCGGTGCTGACAGACAAGCAGTTTTTTCAGGGCAGTGTGGACGCCTTGAAACAGGCTCGTGCGTCGTGCCACCTGCCGGTGCTGCGCAAAGACTTTCTGGTCGACGCCTACCAGGTGTTTGAGTCGCGGGCGATGGGCGCCGATGCGGTGTTGCTGATCGCTGCCGCGCTCGACGACGCGCAAATGGCGGACTTTGAGGCCATGGCGGTGGACCTGGGCATGGCGGTGCTGGTCGAAGTGCACGATGGGCGTGAACTGGAGCGTGCGCTGCGCCTGAATACGCCGCTGGTTGGGATCAACAACCGCAACCTGCGAACCTTTGAGGTCACGCTCGACACCACCCTGGCACTGCGCAAAGAAGTGCCATCAGACCGTCTGTTGGTCACCGAAAGCGGCATCCTATCGCCCGCCGACGTGGCGGTGATGCGCGCCGAAGGCGTGCACGCCTTCCTCGTCGGCGAGGCCTTCATGCGCGCCAAGGAGCCAGGGGAGGCACTGGCCGCTTTGTTTGCGGGTTGACCGCTTCTGATTTGGTAGCTTCATCGCCAGGCTCCACCAGGACTTGACCCGTATTTGATGTCGAAACCGGCGCCTTACCCTGGTTTGTGGCAGGACAACACCCCATCCGCGGGGGCGCTGGTCCGATGGGCCCCGTCCGACTGGCTGGCCGACGGCGGTTGGCAGCCGTTGCTGGCGGACTTCTTTGCCAGCGCCGCCGGTCAGCAACTCGGGGCTTTTGTTACGTCGCGCCTGGCAAGCGGAGCGGTGGTCTATCCGGCCGCGCCGCTTCGGGCCTTGGCGCTCACGCCGCTTTCAGAGGTTAGGGTGGTCATCTTGGGGCAGGACCCCTACCACGGTCCCGGGCAGGCCGAGGGCTTGGCGTTTTCAGTTGTCCCCAGCGAAAGGGTGCCGCCGTCCCTTCGCAATGTATTTCAGGAACTCGCGCGCGATCTCGGCCTGTCACCGGCTGCCAACGGCGCACTGGTGCGTTGGGCGGTTCAGGGGGTGTTGTTGCTCAACACCTGTCTGACGGTCGAAGACGGTCACCCGGCCAGCCACGCCAAAAAAGGCTGGGAAGTGCTTACCGATCGCTTGATACAGCACGTGGCCACCACGGTGCCGCACGCAGTGTTTATGTTGTGGGGCGCGCACGCGCAGGCCAAGCAGCCGCTGATCGTCGCGGCGGCGGGGGATGTCAGTCGCCATTTGGTGCTGCGCGCCAACCACCCGTCGCCGCTGTCGGCGCGGCGACCTCCTTTGCCATTCATCGGCTGCGGTCATTTCAGTGCGGCAAATGTCTTTCTGCAGGCGCACGGTTTGGCGGCAGTAAATTGGTAGTCTGGCGATCCCGCTTGGCCTTCGTCATGTTTTCGTGGCATAATTCGAGGTTCGCTGAGGAGGGGTGCCCGAGTGGCTAAAGGGGGCAGACTGTAAATCTGTTGGCTTACGCCTACGCTGGTTCGAATCCAGCCTCCTCCACCAGCAAAACAATTGAGTATGTGAGCGTTTGGGAACGGTTCCTAGGCATCCGGGCTGTGCTGTAAGGCGCGGCAGATGCGGGAGTAGTTTAGTGGTAGAACCTTAGCCTTCCAAGCTAATGATACGGGTTCGATTCCCGTCTCCCGCTCCATGGTTGATTGAGCAAGTAGTCAGGTATGCCCATGTGGCTCAGTGGTAGAGCACTCCCTTGGTAAGGGAGAGGTCGCGGGTCCGATTCCCGCCATGGGCACCACCAATTCAAGGTGTTGCGTGTGTTGACAGTTTGCGCACCGGCATTTGTTTGTTTTTTGGCGTTCCAGCTGGAGATTTGAAAAATGGCAAAAGAGAAATTCACACGCACCAAGCCCCACGTGAACGTGGGCACGATTG
>CAZANT010000090.1:0-8662 GCA_964486575.1 uncultured Burkholderiaceae bacterium
TCATGCGCATATGGGAGTTCTACCTGGCTTATTGCGAAGCGGCGTTCGCCAAATCAAGTACCGACGTGGTGCAGTACACGCTGCGCAAACGCTGACCCTGGTCTCTGCACTCGTAGCCACACTGGCCTGCGGCACGGTGGCGTTGGCCCAAACGCCCCAGCCAGTGGCGGTGGTGGCCAGTGCGGTGCCCGACGCCAAACTGAGTGGCGAACGCCTGTTCCGCTATTGGGGCTTTTCGGTCTACACCGCAAGGCTCTGGGTCTCGCCGGTCTTCAAGGCCAGCGACTATGCGGCCCAGCCGTTCGCGCTGGAGTTGGCCTACCTGCGCGACTTTGCCGGCGCCGACATCGCCGACCGCTCGCTCAGCGAGATGAAGCGCGTGGGCGGTTTCTCTGATGCGCAAGGCGCGCAGTGGCTGGCCCGAATGAAAGAGGTGTTCCCCAACATCAAAAAAGGCGAGACGCTGACCGGCGTCCACCAACCGGGTGTGGGTGCGCGCTTCTTCCACAACGGCAAGCCACTGGCCGAAGTGCGCGATGCCGAGTTCTCGCGCCGGTTCTTTGGCATCTGGCTGGCCAGCAACACGTCTGAGCCCGAACTGCGCACCGCCTTGCTCGCCGGGGCTGCGCAGTGAGTGGGTGGGGCCGCACCGGCAGCGTCTGGGCGGGCGACTGGCGCGATGGCCTGCGCTATGGGCTGATGGGCCTGCCGCTGGCCTTTGTGGCTCTGCCGCTGTACGTGATTCTCCCCAACCACTACTCGCGCGAGTTTGGTGTGCCCCTGGCCACCTTGGGCGCGGTGCTGCTGGGCGCGCGGCTGTTTGACGCGCTGATCGACCCCCTGATTGGCCGCTGGTGCGACCGGCTGTTTGCCCGGTCGCTGACCTCGGTGCTGGTGTTTGCCGCCATTGCGTCTGTGGCCCTGGCCGGCGGTTTTGCGCTGCTGTTTTTTCCACCCACCCGCGAACCCATGGCGCTCTTGGTCTGGGCCAGCGTGTTGCTGGTGCTGACCTACGTGGCCTACAGCGCGGTGAGTGTGGCGCACCAGTCGTGGGGCGCGATGCTGGGCAACCTGGGCGGCGGCAACGACGGCCAGCGCAGCCGGGTGGTGGCCTGGCGTGAGGGGCTGGGGCTGGTGGGCGTGATTGCCGCGTCGGTCACGCCGGTGGCGCTGGGTCTGCCGGCCACCGTGGCGCTGTTTTGTGTCACACTTGGCCTGGGCTGGCTGGCCTGGGCGCGGGCCGGGCGGCCGGCGGTGGTGGCCGATGCCGCACCCAAACCCGCGGCTGCTCCGGCCAGCAGCTGGTTGCCGTTCCGCCAGGCGGCGTTTAACCGCCTGCTGGCCGTGTTCATGCTCAACGGCATTGCCAGCGCGGTGCCCGCCACGCTGGTGCTGTTCTTCATTCAAGACCGGCTGCAAGCCCCCAAAAGCATGGAGCCGGCGTTTCTGGGCAGCTACTTTTTGTTCGCCGCGCTGTCCATCCCGCTGTGGCTGAAGCTGGTGGCCCGCATCGGGCTGGCGCGCAGTTGGCTGGTGGGCATGGGGCTGTCGATCGGGGTGTTCGTCTGGGCCGCCCAGCTCGGCGCGGGCGACGCCATGCTGTTCCTGGTGGTCTGCGCCCTCTCCGGCGTGGCGCTGGGCACCGACCTGGCCCTGCCCGGTGCCATGCTGGCCGGGGTAATTGCCCAAGCCCCCGCCAGCCAAGGCGGTGGTGCCGACGACGCCTCGCCCGTGGCCGGCCTCTACTTCGGCTGGTGGAACTTCGCCACCAAGCTCAACCTGGCACTGGCCGCAGGCCTGGCGCTGCCGCTGCTGGGCCTGCTGGGCTACACCCCCGGCACCACCGACCCGGCGGCGCTGAAAGTGCTGGTCGCCGCCTACTGCCTGCTGCCCTGCGTCCTGAAGCTGCTGGCCGCCGGCGCGCTGTACGGCCTGATCATCCGCAACGACGCCACCCCGCTGGCACGGCCCCAACCCCAAGCCACCCCCACTGGAGACACCCCATGAACAAACGCCAACTTTTGACCCTGGCCGCTGCAGGCGGCGTGGTGGCCGTGGCCGGCTGCGCCTCGCCCCAACCCGCCGACTACGCCAGCGAAAAGCCCACACTGGATTTGCGCAAGTACTTCAATGGCACGCTGGACGCCTACGGTGTGTTCACCGACCGTTCTGGCAAGGTGGTGAAGCGCTTCACCGTGGTCATGGTGTGCCGCTGGCAGGGTGCGCCGGGCGCGGAAGAAGGCGTGCTGGACGAAGACTTCACCTATTCCGACGGCACCAAGCAGCGCCGCATCTGGCGCCTGAAGCGCACCGGTGACGGCACCTATTCAGGCCGAGCCGACGACGTCGTGGGCGAAGCCATCGGCATCGAGCGCGGCAATGCGCTGCGCTGGAACTACACGCTGGCGCTGCCGGTGGACGGCCGCATCATCAATGTGCAGTTTGACGACTGGATGTATTTGATGAGCGACAAGGTCATGCTGAACAAAGCCACCATGAGCAAGTTCGGTGTGAAGCTGGGCGAAGTGACCTTGTCCTTTACCAAACGGTGAACGGTCAAGCCACGAGGCGCCGAGCGCGTCCACCAGCGTGTTTGCGGCGTGTCACAGGGTGGTTTTCAAGCCAAATCGGCCTCAAGCCCCAGTAAAGCCTTGCGAATGAGCTATAAAAATATGAGCAATTACAAGCGGAATGGGGAGGCCCTATGGGATTCAACACTGGCGTGACCAACTGGCATGGCTTGACCGTCTGGTTGGTGGGGGCCTCCACCGGCATTGGTCGGGCCACCGCGTCGGCACTGCACGCACGCGGCGCCAAAGTGGTGGTGTCTGCCCGCAACCAAGCGGCGCTGGACGCCTTTGTGGCCGGGCATCCGGGCGCCATTGCCCTGCCACTGGACGCGGCCGACCCCGCCGCAGTGAGCGCCGCCGCGCAAACGCTGATTGCCCAGCACGGGCTGGACCGGGTGATGTACTGCGCCGGTTACTACACCGAGCAGCGCGCCACCGCCTACAACCTGCCCGAGATGGTGAAGCACCAACAGGTGAACTACCTGGGCGCGCTGTATTTGCTGGACGCGGTGCTGCCCCATCTGCTGGCCCGTGCAAAAACCCAAGCCGACGGCCTGTGCCACATCAGCCTGGTGAGCAGTGTGGCCGGCTTCAGCGGCCTGCCCAAGAGCCTGGCCTACGGGCCCACCAAGGCAGCGCTCATCAACCTGGCTGAGACGCTGTACATGGATTTGCAGGACGCGGGCATTGGCGTCAGCGTCATCAACCCCGGCTTTGTGGAAACACCGCTCACGGCGCAAAACGACTTCAAGATGCCAGCGCTGCTGACGCCCGAGCAGGCGGCCAGCGCCATCGTGCAGGGCTGGACCGATGGCGATTTCGACATCCACTTCCCCAAGCGCTTCACCCGCTGGCTGAAGTTCATGCGCCTGCTGCCTTACGGGCTGTACTTCCCGCTCACCCGCAAGTTCACGGGGCTTTGAGATGAACATTCCCCGGCCCGAATCGCCAGCGGTTGCCCGCATTTGCGACTTCTTTGAGACGCTGAGCCCCGAGAGCGTAGCCCACTTCGGCGATTACTACACCGAAGACGCCACCTTCAAAGACCCGTTCAACGAAGTGCAGGGTCTGGACGAAATCAAGCGCGTGTTTGCCCACATGTACGTGGCGCTAGACAACCCACACTTCGAGATCACCGCCCACATCACCGAAGGCCAGCAGTGCTTTCTGAGCTGGAACTTCGTGTTCGCGTTCAAGAACTTCAAGAAGGGCGAGATACAGACCGTGCGCGGTAGCTGCCACCTGCGCTTGGCCGCCGACGGCCGGGTGCAACACCACCGCGACTACTGGGACACCGCCGAAGAGCTGTACCAAAAAATCCCCATGCTGGGCGGGCTGGTGCGGTGGTTGACGCGGCACGCGGGGAGCTGAGTCCCCAGCGGAACGCCCACTGAAAACGCATCCTGTGACATCTGTCGCCAACGGCAACCCCGTCTGACGACCCGGTGTGTCGGTGGCGATGGCTGGGGGTCAGCCGTTCTCAGCGCCACAGCGTTGAAAAACCTGGCGTACCGCATGCCATGGCTTGGGCATCGGCTGCACTACGCTGCCCGCTGGCCATCCAAATCCACCACGGCGCCTACCGCCCCCAACAGCGGCTCATAACATCCCACCACCCACGCACGCGAAGGGTGGTCGGCCGCTTCTTCGAGCAGTTCCAACACCAGCCGTGCCGACGCGCCGTCCAGCGCGGCCAGCGGGTCGTCCAGCAGCGTGACGGCGGCGCCCGACGCAAAGGCCGCCGCCAGCCACACCTTGCGCTTGCTGCCGGTGGACAGCATGTACAGCGGCTTGTGCAGGTAGGGTGTGAGGCTCAGGCCTTCCACCAGGTCAGCCAGCAGCGCGGTGTTGAAGGCGCTGTGTTGCGCGGGCAGAGACGCGAAATAGTCGCTGACGACGGTGTTGTCCAGTGCCGTGGATTGTGGGTCGGCCCAGAAGGTGTGTTGTTGCAGCAGTGCGGGCGTGAGGGCCTGGCCGTACAGCAGACAGTGACCGGCGCTGGGGGTCAACGCCCCGGCCAGCAAGCGCAGGAGGGTGGTTTTGCCACTGCCGTCGCCCCCTTGCAGCCAGGTCACGCCGGAGGCGATGTGCAGTTCAAGCCCGGTGAATACGGCGCACTGCGGGTAGGCAAAACACAGGCCATGTGCCTGAAGCACCGGCGTGGTTGGGTGTGCGGGACGGGGGTGGGGCATGGTGCGGCGATTGTAGAAAGGGGCGTTTGCCTGGCAGGAGCCGGCCCATGGTCTGCACTGCGGCGTGCGAACTGGCCCCTTGGCGCCACTGGCGCAAGGCCACCGCGCGTTGCCCAACATCGCGTGCGGCTGCCCCTTTGAGGCGATGCGGCAGTGGTTGGGGCGATTGCTTCCCGCCCGGAGATGTTGCCCTCAGAGGCGCCGCGCCAGGTGCACCGCGAACTGTGATCCAGTCCCTACCAATCTGCACCAGGCACGCACCACCCAGCCCGGGGGTACGCCTTGCAAGGCGAGCGCTTCGTCCCGGTGCTGGCATTCGTCCTGCTGGCAACGGAACAACAGCGCGCGCAGCGGTGCGAGCACGGGGCTGGGTTGTGTTGCGGCCAGGGTGTCGATTCGGTGCAGCTGGTGCTGGTAGTGCCGGTCTACAAAGGTTTCCACCGCGTGGATGGTGGCGTACACCGCGCGGGGGCCTGCCAGCGCCGGCAGGGCGCCGGTGACGAAGCCCGCGCAGCGCCAGGGCAACAGCAACCAGCTGCGCCGCGCCGGCGGCAAAACCCCGCAGATGTCGTCCAAATGCCGCTGCTCGGTGGCCAGGTGGTGGCTGGCGAACGCACGCAGGGCCGGATTGCGGGTCACCGCCAGGATGCCGCGGTAGATCCACACCGCGCCGGTTTCACCGGCATGGTCGGAGCGCAGGTCGGCCACGAGGGCGGCGGGAATGTGGGGAGTGTCGAACGCGCGCACCAGCCGCTGCAGGTGGGGGCGCAACGGCAGAAAGCCGCGGTACATCACTTCGAGCAGCGGGGTCACACCGGGCAGGCGGGCCAAACGCGCCAACCAGCGCCAGCCCGGCAACCTGTGCCACAAGGCCACAAACGCCGCTGCGCCGCTGAGCAACTGGCCATCCGCATCGCGCACGTGGAAGCGGGCCATGTAGCGGGCACGGGTGGCTGCGTCGACCGGCAGGAATTCGGACGAGCTGACGTCCAGCCAGTCGATGGGGCAACTGGCATTCAGGCCCTGGTAGACGCCGACTTCACGCCGGCACATCGGGCAGCTGCCGTCAAACAGCACGGTCAGGCCGGCAGGCTCTAGCTGACGCGGGTCGGCGGCCATCTCAGGCGAGGCCGAGGTGCAGGGCCAGCACCCCCAGCAGCGTCAACAACTGCAGCACATTGATGGCCACGCTGGTGATGTGCAGCGCCTGAAATCGCAGCGGCTGGCCAGCGTCCCGCGCGCGGTTGATGGCGGGCGTCAGCACCGAGCGGCTGATGAAAAACGCAGCCGCACAGCCCCAAGTGAGCCAGGCGCTGAGCCGGTCGTCCAGCAGGCCGCCTGCGACCAATGCCACCAGACCGAGCGACAGGTAGTACTTGGGGAAGAACGCCCGCACATACACCGCCGCCCAGTTCTCCGGCAGCACCTTGAAGATGGTCGGCGCGACAGCGACGCTGAAAAACAGCATCACACCGACCACGGCCGCCACCATCAGTTCACCCAGGGGCATGGGGAATCAGCCTTTTTTGGCCCAGGCGGAACACCAGCCTTTGCCGGCCACCTGCTTGCCGGGGAACAGCGGACAGCCGCCGGCCGCGTCGGTGGGTTTGCCTGCGTAGAGCGCGCAATTGCTGCACAGCTGGGTGGCAGCGTGTTTGGGGTACTTGGCTTTGTCGACCTTAGTGGAGTCGGCCTTGTAGCCCAGACCCACGGCCTGGGCATCGGTCTCGGCCAGCATCGCTTGCGCCTGGGCGCGTGAAGACAGGGCCACGGCGCCGACACCGGCGAGGGTATGCATCATGAAGACGCGGCGGCTGGGGCGGGCGGTAGTGGGGTTGCTCATGGTGTGTTCAGTGGATTGTTGTGGTTAAAGGAATGCCCTGTGCGGGCGCGGAGATGCTCAGGCCACCGGGTCGGCACCCAGAGCGAATACAAAACTCGGCACATTGGGCAGCACCGGCTGCACCGGCCTTTTCTGGGTGATGCCTTTTTTCAGCGAATAGGCCTTGACGCAGGCCTGTGGCTGCGCCGGGCGCAGCTTGCTGGCGAGCGACTCCAACGTGACGCTGGCGAGGTAGTTGTGCACGCACTCGTCAAACGCCTGCCACAGCGCGTCGCCCATGCGGGCGGGCGCGTCGGCGTCTGTCGGCTCACCGTCGCGGTCGCGGTCGGCCGCGTTGGGCAGCGGGGGCTCCATCACGGCCAGGATGTCGGCCACGCTCAATTCGGTGGCTGGGCGGCCCAGTGTGTAGCCGCCGCCGGGCCCGCGCGCCGACCGCACCAAGGCGTGGCGGCGAAGCACACAAAACACCTGTTCCAGATACGCGAAGCTGACCTGGTGGCGGTCGGCAATGCTCCGGATGGTGATGTTGGCAGGGTCGCTGTAGGCGGCCAAGTCCACCATCGCCGCCACGGCCATTCGGGCTTTCATTGAAATTCGCATGGACAAAATATACAGGATTTGTACGTTTGTCCAAGACAAATATTCGTCAAACAGCCCTACCGCGGGCGATTTTGAGCCGAAAACACCCCCGATTCAGCCCAATTCACTCTGGAATTGATAGCTGAATCACGAGTTTCTACTTGGGCTTGTCGCCTATTTAGCTAAATAGATGGCCAGATTGCGCTTGTCTGGCACAACCAGGGGCTAAACCTTGGGCACGGTGTCGACAAAACTGGGCCGCAGGCTGAGTTTGTCCACCAGCTTCGCCAGGTTGGGGTGGCTGCTGCGCCAGGCGACCTGCGGGAAGCGGAACTCCAGCCACAACAGCGCACAACCCACGGCGATGTCGGACAGGCTGAGGTGGATGCCGCTGCAAAACGGTTTGTCGCCCAGGCCCTGGCTCATGGCTTTCAGGCTGGCGTCGATTTTGCCCATCTGGCGGTCGATCCAGGCCTGGCTGCGCTCGCCGTCGCTGCGGCCGGGCCACGTGGCTTCGAGCCGGGCGAGGATGGCGGCGTCCACCAGGCCGTCGGCCAACGACTCCCAGGTTTTTACCTCGGCGCGCTCGCGGCCACTGGGCGGAATCAGCTTGCCGACTGGCGACAGCGTGTCGAGGTACTCGACGATCACCCGCGAGTCGAACACCGCCTCACCGCCCTCCATCACCAGGCAGGGCACCTTGCCCAGCGGGTTGGCTTGGCCAATGGTGGTGGTGGCCGCCCAGACGTCTTCGGTAACGAACTGGTAGTCGAGCTTTTTCTCGGCCATCACAACGCGCACTTTGCGCACGTAAGGGCTGGCCAATGATCCGATCAATTTCATGGTGCGGTTGCCTGCGGTAAGGGGTCGGGCCGATTCTAGCCAGCCCGTTCTCGCCGCGGCTGACGGGTGCAGCCACCTACAATTCGACCATGACTTTCTCTACCCTGTCCGCCCTGTCGCCGCTAGACGGCCGTTATGCCGCCAAACTCAGCGCCCTGCGCCCGCTGCTGAGCGAACAAGGCTTCATGCACCGCCGGGTGCAGGTGGAAGTGGCGTGGTTCATTGCACTCAGCGATGCCGGCTTTGCAGAATTCAAGCCCCTCACCCCCGGAGCGCGCACTTACTTGCTCGGCCTGGTAAAGAACTTCTCCGAGGCCGACGCCCGCGCCATCAAAGACTTCGAGAAGGTCACCAACCACGACGTGAAGGCGGTGGAATACTGGATCAAGTCCAAGTTCGAGGCCCGGCCCGAGCTGGAGTCGGCCGCCGAATTCGTGCACTTTGCGTGCACCAGCGAGGACATCAACAACACCAGCCACGCGCTGCAACTGAAGGCCGCCGTCGGCCAGGTGGTACTGCCCGCGCTGGACGGCGTGGTCACCAAACTGCGCGAAATGGCGCACGCTTTCGCCGACGTGCCCATGCTCAGCCGCACCCACGGGCAAACTGCCAGCCCCACCACCGTGGGCAAAGAG
>CAZANT010000091.1:0-8644 GCA_964486575.1 uncultured Burkholderiaceae bacterium
GGATAACCGACGCGCTGGCGGAACACGATTTCGTGGCCTTCGACGAACCCTACCGCAGCGCTCCCTGACGCTGGTGGGCACCGTAGACTGAGCCAATGCAGATTTACAGAGTTGGCGGTGCAGTGCGTGACGCCTTGCTCGGCTTGCCGGTGCAGGACGTGGACTGGGTGGTGGTGGGCGCCACGCCCGAAGAACTGGTGGCCGCCGGCTACGTGCCGGTCGGCAAAGACTTCCCGGTGTTTCTGCACCCCCACACGCGCGAGGAATACGCGCTCGCGCGCACCGAGCGAAAGACCGCACGCGGTTACCGCGGCTTCGCCATCAGCGCCGCGCCCGACGTGACGCTGGAACAAGACCTCGCCCGGCGTGACCTAACTATCAATTCGATAGCGCAATCGCAAGAAAAAACGGGGGCTCAGGGCCTGATTGATCCATTTTTTGGTCAAAAAGACCTGCAGCAGCGCGTGCTGCGCCATGTGACCGACGCCTTCCGCGAAGACCCGGTGCGCATCCTGCGTGTGGCCCGCTTCGCCGCCCGGTTTGCCGACTTCACCGTCGCGCCCGAAACCCTGCAGCTCATGCGCGAGATGGTGGCCGATGGCGAGGCAGACGCACTGGTGCCCGAGCGCGTCTGGCAGGAGCTGGCCCGCGGCCTGATGGCGGACAAGCCATCACGCATGTTCGAGGTGCTGCGGGACTGCGGTGCGCTGCAGGTGCTGCTGCCCGAAGTGGACAAACTCTGGGGCGTGCCGCAACGGGCCGACTACCACCCTGAAATTGATACCGGTGTGCACCTGATGATGGTGCTGGACATGGCGGCCCAACTCAAGGCCCCACTCACGGTGCGTTATGCCTGCCTGGGTCACGACTTGGGCAAGGGCAACACGCCTGCGGACATTCTTCCGCGCCACATGGGCCATGAGGAGCGCAGCGTGAAGCTGCTGAAGGCCGTCAACGACCGCCTGCGCGTTCCGACCGATTGCCGCGAACTGGCCGAGGTGGTGGCGCGTGAGCACGGCAACATCCACCGCAGCGGCGAGTTTGGCGCGGCGGCAGTGGTGCGGCTGCTGGAGCGGTGTGACGCCATTCGCAAGCCAGAGCGCTTTGACGAGGTGCTGCTGGCCTGCGAGTGCGACGCGCGCGGTCGCCTGGGCCAACAGGACCGCGCCTACCCGCAGCGTGCCCGCTTGCGCCAGGCCCTAGACGCCGCGCTCGCCGTGTCCACCGCCCAGGTGGCCGAAGCTGCACAGGCCGCGGGTTTGTCGGGCAAGGCCGTGGGGGAACAGGTGCACGCCGCGCGGGTGGAGGCGGTGGCCCTAATCCTTGGCTGAGCTGCACGCGCCGGAGCGCTTCTGTGTACGATGGCGAATCCACTTCAGGGAGTGCCATGCCCGCCCGCAACTACCTCAACCACCGGCTGGCCGAAGGCATCCGACGCGTGGGTTTTCGCAAGTGGTACGAACGTGAGCTGTTGTCCAGCCACGCGCACATGGTGCTGGCCCTGCTGGCCACCATCGCGCTGATGGCCAGTATGGAGGCCTTTCACGGCGGCAGCGCCCGCGAGAAAATTGCCGACGTCGCGATGTTCCTGGTCAGCGGCGCCATCGCACTGTGGGCGCTGCGCCGCTACCTGTACCTGCTGATGCACGCCGAAGAAATCGCGAACCAGGCCAATTGCCCGCACTGTGGCACCTATGGCCGGCTCGACGTGGTGGCCGAAGACCGGCGCAACGGCGAAACCCGGGTGGGTTGCCGCAAATGCCAGCACCAGTGGACCATCGTCCCCTGAGTCCCGTCACAGCAGCTTGGCAATGCCGGCCGCGGCGAGGCTGATGAGGACGGTGGTGGTCAACGGGATGAACCAGTCGCGGCCCAACAGCCGGAAGCGGAAGTCCCCCGGCAGCCTGCCCAGGCCGAGTTTGCCCAGCAGCGGCGACAGGCCGTTGATCAGCAAGAGCGCAAGGAAGGTGACGATCAGCCAGCGGAACATACCGCCAGTGTAGGCGCTGGCGACTTCAGCGCTGGATGCCCCAGCGGCGCACCGTCAATCGCTCCAGCGTCTGAAAGCCCAGGTTCTCTACCAGCAGGCCAATCAGGATCACCAGCGCCAGCCCCGCGAAGACCTTGTCGGTGTACAACTCGTTGCGGTTCTGGGCAATGTACCAACCCAACCCACCCCGTCCCGAGGAGGCGCCAAACACCAGTTCCGCCGCGATCAAGGTGCGCCAAGCGAAAGCCCAGCCAATCTTCAGCCCCGACAGGATGGACGGCAGCGCCGCCGGCACCAATATTTGCAGCACATAGCGCAGACCCCGCAGGCCGTAGTTGCGCCCGGCCATGCGAAGCGTTTCGGGCACGCCCTGAAAGCCGGCGTAGGTGGCCAGCGCCAGCGGCCACAGCACCGAGTGCACCAGCACAAAGATCAGGCTGCCCTGGCCCAGCCCAAACCACAGCAGCGCCAGTGGCAACAGTGCAATCGCCGGCAAGGGGTTGAACATCGCGGTCAGCGTGGACAACAGGTCGCGTCCGAACTGGGTCGACACCGCCAGGGTGGTCAGCACGAAAGCCACCAGCACACCCAGCGCGTAGCCCTGCAGCAGCACGCCCAGCGAGATGCGCGCTTTCTCCAGCAGTTCGCCGCCCGCCAGTCCGTCGACCAGCGCCCGTGTGGTTTGTGCGAAGGTTGGCAGCAGCAGGTCATTGGCCTGCACGCGAGCCACCCCTTCCCACAGCGTGGCCAGCAGGACCAGCAGCAGGCTCTTGCGCAGCCAGCCCTGTTGCCACAGCCGGGCCTGCCAGGGCAGCGGCCGCTCCGGCGCGGCATCGCCCAGCGCGGCCAGCGGCTGTTCGTACTCCGGCCGGACCGGAGGGGTGCGTAGGACGGCGCTCATGCCACCCGCCGGACCGCAGCGGGGGACGCAGCCTCGGTCTCGTCAAACAGCAGGCGGTGAATGCGTGCGGCGGTGGCCTGAAACTCCGCACTGCCGGTGCTGTGCAGCCCGAAATTGTGCGCGTTCAACTCTGCACGCATCCGGCCCGGGTGGGGCGACAGCAGCGCCACCCGGTGGCCAATGACCAGCGCCTCTTCAATCGAGTGGGTGACGAAGAGCAGCGTGAAGCGGACATCGTCCCACAGCGCGAGCAATTCTTCCTGCATCTTGCGGCGGGTGAGCGCGTCGAGTGCGGCGAAGGGTTCGTCCATCAGCAGCACCCGGGGTTGCATGGCCAGCGCCCGGGCAATGGCCACCCGTTGTTTCATGCCGCCCGACAAGGTGTGCGGGTAGGCATGCGCAAAGGCCGACAGGCCAACCTTGTCCAGGCAGTCCCGCGCGCGTTCGGTCGCCTCGCGGCGCGGCAGTCGGCGTGACGCCAACAGCGGAAAGGTCACGTTCTGGAGCACGGTCTTCCAGGGCGGGAGCTGGTCAAACTCCTGGAACACCACCACCCGGTCGGGGCCTGGTTCGGTGATGCGCTGGCCGTCGAGCCGAATCTCGCCTTCGACCGGCGTCACAAACCCCGCCACGGCTTTCAGCAGCGTGGACTTCCCGCAGCCCGAAGGCCCCAACAGCACAAAGCGCTCGCTCTCATGGACGTCGAATGACACCCGCTGGGTGGCACGCACCACGCGCTCGGGTGTGCGGTACTCCAGGCTCACACCATCGACCTGAAGCGCCGCCGGTGGCGTTCCGTCAGAGGCGGGGTTGGGGCGCAGGGGCGTGGCGTGCAGCACCATCAATTGGCCTTGGTGTTGTGTGCGTCGTCAAAAACATAGTCCTTCACCGTGGGCGCGTTTTTGATCGCGCCCACCCGGTGCATGAACTGCGCCAGTGGCAGCGTGTTCTGCGGTGTCAGCTGGAACTGCACATCTTTGCTCTGCAGAATGGACAGCAGCAGCTTGCGGTCGATGTTGGACTTGTTGATGCGCAGGTAGATGTCTGCCGCTGCTTCGGGGTTGGCGCTGACAAAGCGCGCGGCCTGTGCCAGAGCTTCCAGCAGCGCCTTGTAGGTCTTGGGGTTTTCGGTTCGGTACTTTTCGGCGGCGTACAACACCACCGCAGACGACGGGCCGCCCAGAATGTCGTACGACTTCAGCACAATTCGCGCGTTCGGGTTGCCGGCCAACAACTGCTCCTGGAAGGGCGTGTTGCTGAAATGGGCAGTGATTTCGGTGCCACCCTTGAGCAGGGCCGCGGTCGCGTCCGGGTGCGGCAGGGCGACCTGGTTTTTGTCCAGCTTGTTGAACTGCGCGTCGCCCCACACCTTGGCCGATGCCAGCTGCAGCATGCGTGACTGCACCGACACGGTGACCGCCGGCAGCGCGATGCGGTCCTTGTCGGTGAAGTCGGCAATTGTCTTGACGTTGGGGTTGGTGGTGATGAGGTAGTTGGGAAAGTTGCCCAGGGAGGCCACGGCGCGCACGTTTTGACGGCCCTTGGTTCGGTCCCAAATGGTCAACATCGGGCCGACGCCAGCACCGGCAATGTCGATCTGGCCTGCCAGCAGGGCATCGTTGATCGCCGCGCCGCCAGACAGCTTGATGAACTCAACCTTGACGTCTTTCAGGCCTTGGGCCTGGGCATTTTTTTCAATCAGCTGCAGATCCTGTGCAATGTTGAGCAGCAGGTAGACCACGCCAAACTGCTCGGCAATGCGAATCTGCCCTTCGGCATGGGCCTGGCTCGGCAGTCCGGTGGCGAGCAACAGGGCAGTGGCGCTGATCAGAGCGGCAATGCGGCGTCGGAAGGCGTGAAGGCTGTTCATGGTGTGACTTTGGAAAAGGAAAGTAAGAGGCTGCGCTCAGGCCGGCACATCGCCTTCAATGGTGGTGCGGTACATCTTGCGGCGCAGGTGGTTGGGGGTGCCGCCCGCCAGGTGCATCAGCGAGCGGTTGTCCCAGAACACCAGGTCGTGCGGCGCCCAGCGGTGGCGGTAGATGTGTTCTGGCTTCACGCTGTGGTCAAACAGCTGCTGCAGCAGGTCGCGGCTTTCGTCGTCTGGCAGGCCGACGATGCGGGTGGTGAAGTGCTCGCTCACAAACAGCGCCTTGCGCCCGGTTTGGGGGTGGGTCCGCACGATAGGGTGGTGCACCGGCGCCAATTGCGCCAGCTGTGCCGGGGTAAGGTCGGGCCGCCAGGGGCTGCGTTTTTGGAGGTCGGCGTAATGGGCCAGGTAAGTGTGTTCTGCGCGGCGCCCAGCGACCGCTTGGCGAAGCGGCGTTGGCAGCGTGTCCCAGGCCAGATGCATGTTGGCAAACAGCGTGTCGCCACCTTCTTCCGGCAGCTCTTGCGCATGCAGCAGCGAACCCAGGCTGGGCCGTTCTTTGTACGACAGGTCGGAGTGCCAATACGCGCCGGCGTCGCCCAAGCCAATGGGCTTGCCGTCTTCGACAATGTTGGAAACGATCAGGATGTCCGGGTAATCTGCCAGCGCGAACTGGTGCAGCACATGCTTTTGCAGGGGCCCGAAGCGGCGGCTGAAGTCGATGTGTTGTTGCGGTGTGATGCGCTGGTCGCGGAACACGAGCACATGGTGGTCCAAATGGGCCTGAACCAGCGTCACGAAGTCGTGGTCATTGAGCGGTTGCGACAAGTCCAGTCCCAGCACCTCGGCACCCAGCGGGGCGTCAAACGCACGGACGGTGAAAGGGCGGGCAAGCACCGACGGCACGCGGTCGGGCGCAAGGGAAGCAGCGGTCATGGGTGTCCTGAATGCGGTGGTTTCGCCCACCGGAGTCGGGAACTCTAGACATATCCCCCCCGAAGAGGAACGATGGATTATTTGGTTGCTAACTGCAAACTTATCTAAAGCGTGTGGGTTCGGTCGCCGTGTGTGAAACCCAGCGGCTCCCACAGCGCGCCCTTGCAAAAACCAATGACCTTGAACAATTCGCCCATCTCGTGCTCGGTCATCAGCTTTTGCGCCATCGCGCGGTCGGCGGTGCTGGCGTTGTGCAGCAGGTCCAGCAGGCCGCAGTTCATCAGAAAGCGCGCCTGGGTGGTGTAGCCCAGCACCTGCAGGCCAGCGTCTTGGCCGGCCACGGCAACCCCGGTGAAATTCACGTGCGCAGTGATGTCTTTCAGGCCCACGGCCTTGAGCGGGTTGGTGCTGGCCAAGTGGCCTTGGTGGCACATCAAGGTGCCCATGTGGCGCTGTGGGTGGTAGTACTCCGTCTCGGGGAAGCCATAGTCCAAAAAGAAGGCCGCTCCGAGTTCCAGCCGGTCGGCCAGTGTGGCGATGAAAGCCTCTGCCTGGGGGTGAATCTCTGTCAGGTAGTCGTGTGGACCGTCAATGGCCAGCGGGGGGCGCAACGCGGTGGGGCGGTCGGCAAATGCCAGAGCGTCACCGTCCACCGCCACCCCGCGTTCGTGCCACACGCCGTGCTGCCGCACCAGCAGTTGCACCGGCATCGCGTCCAGCACCTCGTTGCCCACCACCACACCGCTGAAGCGCGCCGGCAGTTCGTTCACCCACTGCACCCGGTTGCCATACGCGGCCAGCGTGGCCTGTTGGCGTGCCCGCAGGCTACCCGACAGGTCTACGATGGTGTAGCGACGCACCTGGCCACCCAGCGTGCCCAGCAACTGGGCCGCCAACGCGCCCGAGCCGGCACCGAACTCCCAGACCTCATCGGTACCGGTGTGGTGCAGCGCCTCGGCCACCTGACGGGCCAGCGCCTGGCCAAACAGTGGCGTCATCTCAGGGGCGGTCACAAAGTCGCTGCCAGAAGCGGGCAGGGCGCCGAATTTGCGCGAACCATTGGCGTAGTAGCCCAGGCCCGGGGTGTACAAGGCCAGGGCCATGATGGCGTCGAAAGGGAGCCAGCCGCCTGCATGGGTGATGGCCTGCGCAATTTGCCGTTGAAGTGCGCTCGTTAAACTAAGGGCTGTGTCCACCCGGCGATTGTCCGCCATCCCTTGCTCATCCTTTCCCCCCGCCATGGCCTTTGCAGACCCACTCCGCACCGTGCTGGTGACCGGCGCCGCCCGCCGATTGGGGCGCGAGATCGCGCTGGCGCTGGCTGCAGCTGGCTGGCGGGTCGCGGTGCATTACCGGTCATCGGCCGAAGATGCACTGAAAACCACAGCGGACTGTTCAGCCTTGACGGTGGGCAGCGCGGCTTTCCACGCCGATCTGTCGGACGAAGCAGCGGTGCGCGCCTTGTTGCCGCGCGTGGCGACAGAACTGGGTAGCGTGGACGCGGTGGTCAACAGCGCCTCCACCTTCGAACACGACGACGCCAGCACCTTCAGCTTCGCTGCGCTTGACCAACACCTGCGTGGCAACACCGGCGCACCGATCTTGCTGGCCCAGGCACTGCACGACCATCTGGTCAGCCGGGGCGATGCCGCCCAAGGTGCGGTGGTGAACCTGCTGGACCAGAAACTCTGGAACCAAAACCCCGACTTCTTGAGCTACACCCTGTCCAAGGCCGCGCTGGAAGCCGCCAACACCATGCTGGCGCTGGCCTTGGCACCGCGTGTTCGGGTGGTGGGCGTGGCCCCTGGCCTTACTCTGACCAGCCACATGCTGAGTGACGAAAAGTTTCAAGCGCTGCACCGGCTGAGCCCCTTGGGGCGTTCTTCCACGCCCGAGGACGTGGCCAGCGCGGTACGCTTCGCGCTGGAGAACCGGTCCATCACCGGCACCACGCTGTTGGTGGACGGCGGCCAGCACCTGATGAAATTCGAGCGCGACTTCTCCGTGATGTGAGCCAGCCTGTTTCGACCCAGACCATGTACAACACCAAAGGCACGCAGATCCTCACCCTCACTGGGCTGCGTTTTGACGCCAACCTGGGCATCCTGGCGCATGAAAAAAACTCGCCCCAACCAATTCAGGTGGACGCCGAACTCAGCCTCGGCACCCAGCCGCTGTTGCCGCACGACGACGACATCGGCCACGTGCTGGACTACCGCAAGGTGCGGCAAATCATCATCGACGAGTGCACCGCCGAACACGTGAATCTGCTGGAGAGTCTGATCGGCAAGCTGAGCCACCGTCTGATGCTGCTGCCTGGCGTGGTGGGTGTGCGGGTGAAAATTGCCAAGCTGGAAATTTTTGACGATTGCGAAGTCGCGATCCGGGTAGAAACCGGGCAGTGGTGAGCACCGGAGGACCGAACATGAGTGCCCAATGGATTGAGAATGACGTGGTGCCGCTGGACAAGGCGGCCAAGATCGACCGGGAAACCCACAAACTCGAAAAGCGCCTGTGCCGCAACATGGGCCAGGCCATCATTGACTTCAACATGGTCGAAGAAGGCGACAAGGTCATGGTGTGCATGAGCGGTGGGAAGGACAGCTACGCCATGCTGGACATCTTGCTCAAGCTCAAGGCGCGTGCGCCCATCCGCTTTGACATCGTTGCGGTGAACCTGGACCAGAAGCAGCCCGGCTTTCCCGAGCACGTGTTGCCCGAGTACCTGGCGAAAACCGGTGTGCCTTTCCACATTGAGAACCAGGACACCTACTCCATCGTCAAGGAAAAAATCGCTCCGGGCAAAACCATGTGCAGCTTGTGCAGCCGCCTGCGCCGCGGCATTCTCTACCGGGTGGCGGACGAGTTGGGTGCGACCAAGATCGCGCTGGGCCACCACCGCGACGACATGCTGCAGACCTTTTTCTTGAACATGTTTTTTGGGGGC
>CAZANT010000092.1:0-8644 GCA_964486575.1 uncultured Burkholderiaceae bacterium
AGGTCTGGCAGCAGGTCAAGCTGCACTACATCGGGCTGCTAGTGAACCACCACCAGCCCGAGCTGGCGGAAACATTCTTCAACTCGGTCACGACCAAAATCCTCCACCGCAGCTACTTCCACAATGACTTCATCTTTGTGCGGCCTGCGGTCAGCACCGAGTACATCGAAAACAGCGAGCCCGAGGCCAAGCCCACCTACCGCGCCTACTACCCCAGCCGCGAAAACCTGCACGAGACCTTGTTGCAGGTTATCCACGATTACGACCTCCGGCGGGAATTTGAGCACTTGGACCGCGACGTGGGCTTTGTGGTGCAGGAGTTGCGCAGCCGCTACGCCGACGTGAAGTTGCGCGCCAACTTCCAGATCCAGGTGCTCTCGGGCCTGTTCTTCCGTAACAAGGGTGCCTACGTGGTGGGCAAGGTGATCAACGGTTTCAACGAGGTTCCGTTCGCGCTGCCGTTGCTGAACAACAAGACCGGCAAGCTGGTGATCGACACCGCTCTGTTTGGCGAAGACGACCTGGCGGTACTGTTCAGCTTTGCCCGTGCCTATTTCATGGTCGAGATGGAAATCCCCTCGGCCTATGTGCAGTTTTTGCGCAGCATCATGCCGCGCAAGCCGCGTTCAGAGATTTACAACGCGCTGGGTCTGGCCAAGCAGGGCAAAACCCTGTTTTACCGCGACTTCCTGTACCACCTGCGCCACAGCAGCGACAAGTTCCGCATCGCCCCCGGCATCAAGGGCATGGTGATGCTGGTGTTTGACCTGCCGTCCTTTCCCTATGTGTTTAAGGTCATCAAGGACTACTACCCGCCGCAGAAGGACACCACGCGCGAGATCATCAAGAGCAAGTATTTGCTGGTGAAGCAGCACGACCGGGTGGGCCGCATGGCCGACACCCAGGAGTACAGCGATGTGGCCTTTCCCCGCAGCCGGTTTGAAGACGAACTGATCGCTGAGATTGAGAAATTCGCGCCCAGCCAGTTGGAGATTTCTGACCGCGATGGCGACGGCAACATGGAGGTCATCCTCAAGCACGTCTACATCGAGCGGCGGATGATCCCGCTCAACATTTACCTGCAGGAAGCGTTTGACGCGAAAGACGATCCGCGCGCCAGCGAGCAGATTGAGCGCGGGGTGATTGAGTACGGCAATGCCATCAAGGACCTGGTGGCCGCAAATATCTTCCCCGGCGACATGCTGTGGAAGAACTTCGGTATCACCCGCAACGGCAAGGTCGTGTTCTACGACTACGACGAGATCGAATACATCACCGACTGCAACTTCCGCAAGGTGCCTGAGCCGCGTAACGAAGAGGACGAAATGAGCGGGGAGATCTGGTATTCCGTCGGCCCCAAAGACGTATTCCCGGAAACCTTCGGTCCTTTCCTGCTCGGCAACCCGGCGGTGCGCGAGGTCTTCATGCGCCACCACGCTGACCTGCTGGACGTGGCTTTTTGGCAGAGCCACAAGGAGCGCATCCAGGCGGGCCACGTTCACGACGTCTTCCCGTACGAGCGCGACATCCGCTTCGTCAACCGTTACATCCGCAACAGCTTGACCGCCTCGCCTGCGGAGATGACACAGGCCCGCTGAGCCATGGACAGTTTCCGCGACGCCTGGGAATACGCCAGCTTTGTGGTCACCGCGCTGGGCTTGCCAGTGGCCATCTTGTTCTTTATGTGGGAGCAGCGCAAGGAGCGCAACAACGAGGAAGAAGAGGCCTACCAACTGCTGTCCGATGCCTACAACGATTTCCTGAAGATCGTGCTGGCCAACCCCGACCTTCGCCTGCGCACTGACGAGCCCTTGACCAACCCAACGCCGGAGCAAAACGAGCGCATTCTCGTGATCTACGAGATGCTGATCTCGTTGTTTGAGCGCGCCTACATCGTGGCGTGGGAAGAGAACATGAACGAAGTCGAAAAGCGCCGCTGGAACAGCTGGGACGACTTCATGCGCGAGTGGTGCCGCCGCGAGCGATTTTTTCATGCCCTGCCGCTGCTGCTGCGCGGAGAAGACCCCCAGTTCCAAGCGTATATCCGCCGCATCGCTGAAGAAGAGCGCAGCGCCCGTGTCCAACTCACTTGAAGGAAAAAACCATGTCTGATTCCATCGTCATCACCGGCGCCGCCCGCACCCCCATGGGCGGCTTTCAAGGCGACTTCGCCAGCCTCGCAGCGCACGACCTGGGTGGCGCTGCCATCAAGGCGGCTGTGGAGCGCGCCGGCATCTCACCCGACGCGGTGGGTGAGGTGCTGTTTGGCAACTGTCTGATGGCCGGCCAGGGCCAGGCCCCAGCGCGCCAGGCCGCGTTCAAGGGCGGCTTACCCAAGGGCGCAGGCGCGGTGACGCTGAGCAAAATGTGTGGCTCCGGCATGCGCGCCGCGATGTTTGCACACGACATGTTGCTGGCCGGCAGCCACGACGTGGTGGTCGCCGGTGGTATGGAGAGCATGACCAACGCACCGCACCTGCTGATGAAGGGCCGCAGCGGCATCCGCATCGGTCACGACCGGGTGATGGACCACATGATGCTCGACGGACTGGAAGACGCCTACGAAGCCGGCCGCTCCATGGGCACCTTCGGCGAAGACTGTGCCGCCAAGTACAGCTTCACCCGCGAGCAGCAAGATGCTTTTGCGATGGCCAGCGTGCAGCGAGCGCAAGCCGCCACCTCCTCCGGCGCTTTTGCCGCCGAAATCACCCCCGTGACCGTGAAAACCCGCACCGGTGAAACGCTGATCAGCATCGACGAAGGCCCCGGCAAGATCAAGGTCGACAAGATCCCCTCGCTGCGCGCCGCCTTCAAGAAAGACGGCACCATCACCGCCGCGTCCAGCTCGTCCATCAACGACGGAGCCGCCGCGCTCGTCATGATGAAAGCGGCCACCGCACAAAAGCTCGGCAGCACGCCGATTGCCCGGGTCGTTGCTCACACCACCCACGCGCAGGAGCCGAACTGGTTCGCCACCGCACCGGTTGGCGCCACCCAGAAGCTGCTGGCCAAAACCGGCTGGACTGTGGCCGATGTGGACCTGTGGGAAATCAACGAAGCCTTTGCGGTGGTGCCCATGGCCCTGATGACCGAACTGGCCATTCCGCACGAGAAGGTCAACGTCAATGGCGGCGCCTGCGCGCTCGGTCACCCAATTGGCGCCAGCGGCGCGCGCATTCTGGTCACGCTGATCTACGCACTCAAGGCCCGTGGCCTGAAAAAGGGCGTTGCCACGCTCTGCATCGGCGGCGGCGAAGCGACCGCCATGGCGATTGAGTTGCTATAAATTGAATAGCCTTACTGCAAGTCTCTTCATGGGCCAGAAGCATCAATGTTATTAAATCCTGACCAGGAAGCCATCCGCGATGCGGTACGTGCCTTTGCGCAGCAGGAGCTGTGGCCGCACGCACCGCGGTGGGACCGTGAGCGCCATTTCCCCAAAGACGCGCACCGGGGTCTGGCCGCGCTGGGAGCCTACGGCATTTGTGTGCCCGAGGAATACGGCGGAGCCAACCTGGACTACGTGACGCTGGCGGTGGTGCTCGAAGAAATTGCCGCAGGCGACGGCGGCACCAGCACCGCCATCAGCGTCACCAACTGCCCGGTCAACGCCATCTTGATGCGCTACGGTACCGCCGAGCAGAAGAAGAAATGGCTCACGCCGCTGGCGCAGGGCGAAATGCTGGGCATCTTTTGCCTGACCGAGCCACAGGTCGGCTCCGACGCCTCCGGCCTGAAAACCACCGCGGTGAAAGACGGCGACGGTTATGTGCTCAACGGCGTCAAGCAGTTCATCACCAGCGGCAAAAACGGGCAGCTTGCCATCGTCATTGCCGTTACCGACAAAGGTGCAGGCAAGAAGGGCATGAGCGCCTTCATCGTACCGACCGACGCGCCGGGGTACGTTGTGGCGCGTCTGGAAGACAAGCTCGGCCAGCACAGCAGCGACACGGCACAAATCAACTTCGATAATTGCCGCATCCCGGCCGAGAACCTGATTGGCGCCGAAGGCGAGGGCTACAAAATCGCCCTCGGTGGGCTGGAGGGCGGCCGCATCGGCATCGCGTCGCAAAGCATCGGCATGGCGCGGAGTGCGTTTGAGTTCGCGCTCGACTACGCCAAGCAGCGCACCAGCTTTGGTACCGCCATCTTCAACCACCAGGCGGTCGGGTTTCGGTTGGCCGAATGCGCCACCAAAATCGAGGCCGCTCGCCAGCTTACCTGGCACGCCGCTGCCATGCGAGACGCTGGCCTGCCCTGCCTGAAAGAAGCGGCTATGGCCAAGCTGTACGCCAGTGAGATCGCTGAAGAGGTCTGCACTGCTGCGATTCAGACGCTGGGCGGCTACGGCTATGTGAACGACTTCCCGGTGGAGCGCATCTACCGCGACGTGCGGGTATGCCAGATCTACGAAGGCACCAGCGACGTTCAAAAAATCCTGATTCAAAGAGCGCTCGCCTGAAGCGCACCCATCGGAGACAACCCCATGCCCATCACCAAAGGTTTTCGTGAACTGGTCGACGAGGCCTTGGCCGAAGTCAAAACCTACAGCGTGGATGAAGTCCTGCATGTGATCAACGACCCCACTGTGCAGATCGTCGACATTCGCGACCCGCGCGAACTCGCCAACGGCCTGCTGCCTGGCGCGTTCCATGCGCCGCGCGGCATGCTGGAGTTTTGGGTCGACCCGGATTCACCGTACTTCAAGCCGATTTTTGCCAACGAGGCGACCGAGTTCATCCTGTACTGCGGTGGCGGCTGGCGCAGCGCGTTGGCGGCCAAGGCACTGCAGGACATGGGCATGACCAATGTCGCCCACATGGACGGTGGTTTTGCCGAGTGGACCAAGCTGGGCTGCGCCGTCGAAACGCTGGAGCAGCGCAAGGCCCACAAGGCCCACAAGGCGTGACGACCAGCAGGACGCCCGGCGCCTGCCCTTGTGGTGGCGTGCCCCACAAGTCCCCACCGCGTCAGCCGCCCCGCTCCTACGCCCAGTGTTGCGGCCGCTACATCGACGGCGGTGCCTTGGGCGTTGCGCCCGACGCTGAATCCTTGATGCGGTCACGCTACACCGCTTTCGCGCTGGGCCGTGGTGATTACCTGCGCGCCAGCTGGCACCCGACCCGGCGCCCAGCCGAGTTGGTACTGGACGCCGACACCCAGTGGCTGGGGCTGGAAGTGCGTGCTCACCAAATCATGGACGATTGCCACGCCGAAGTTGAGTTTGTAGCCCGCATGCGCCACCCTGGCGGCCGCGCCAGCCGCCTGCATGAACGGAGCCGATTTGTGCGTGAAGACGGCCGCTGGTATTACCTCGACGGCCAGATCGTCTGACATGCCTTTCTGCGCCGTGTTGTTCGACTGCGATGGCGTGTTGGTCGACAGCGAGCCCATCACCAACGGCGTGCTGCGTGACATGCTGGAGGAGGACGGCTGGTCGCTCACACCCGCCGAGTGCATGCGCATCTTTGTCGGCAAGGCGGTGCGGGACGAGCGTGCGTTGATCGAGGCGCGTACGGGCCAGCCGCTGACCGAGGATTGGATGGCCCGCTTCTACACCCGGCGCAACCAACGCCTGCGGGCCGAATTGCAGGCCATTCCCGGCGCCGTGGGCAGTGTCGCTTCGCTGCACGCCAGCCTGGGGGGCAAACTGGCCTGTGCGTCGGGCGCCGACCTGGCCAAGGTACAGATGCAGTTGGATATGGTGGGCCTGTCGCGCTACTTCGGCAGCGCGGTCTTCAGTGGCCACGACCTGCCTCGCTCCAAACCCGCGCCCGATGTTTACTTGGCCGCAGCGGCCCACCTGGTTGTTCCCCCCACGCAGTGCCTGGTGGTGGAAGACACGCCCACCGGCGTGACCTCGGGTGTGGCCGCCGGCGCCACCGTGTGGGCTTACTGCCCTGACCCGGTGCAAGGCCAAGCCTTGCAGGCGGCTGGCGCGCAGCGCCTGTTTTCCGACATGGCGTTGCTGCCGGCGTTGGTGGCGGCGGCCTGAGTCAATCGAACGGCCGCAGCAGCGGCGTGGGCGTGGTCGGCACGCCCTGGTCCAGTGCCGCCTGGTTCTGTACCTGCAGCGCCCGCTGGTAGGCGGGGCGCTGCTGCAGCCGGCTCCAGTAACGCCCCACAGCCTCCGGGAACTGTGACGCCAAGCCCAGGTAGTCGCCAACCATCAGCGCGTACCCGACCGACACGTCGGCCGCCGTGAAGCGGCTGGCGCAAGCAAAGTCCTGTTGTTCGAGCACCGCTGCGAGCCAGCGCAAACGCGCCAGGAACCAGCGCGCATAGCCATCGGCCACCGCTGGCAGGCGCTGCGCCGGCGGTTCGAAGTGCCGGTAACGGAGCACCAGCGTTTGCGGAAAGGTCAGGGTGGCTTCGCCTTGGTGCAGTGCGTTCAGGTAAGCGCCATAGGCCGGGTCGCCGCTGGCTACATCCAGTGTGCCAACGCCGTGGCGCGCTGCCAGATACTGGCAGATGGCAGCCGACTCGGTCATGCGTACCGCGCCGTCTTCCAGCAGTGGCACCGTACCCAAGGGGTTGTCGGTCAAAAAAGGCTTGGCCAGCGCGCGCGGCGGGAAGGGCATCATGCGCAGGCGGTAAGGCGTGCCGAGTTCTTCCAGCAGCCACAGCGGGCGAAACGATCGGGCGCTGACGCAATGGTGCAAAACAATCATGGGGTGTCTCCTGGCCCCAAGTCTAGTGCCGACCGCCACGCTCTCGCGGCCGCAGCTTCGAGCGGGCGCAACCGCAGACACGGCCGCTACACTGCCCGGCATGAACCCGGTAGCGGCCACCCCCATCGCCTTTGTCCGCATGCTTCTGCTGGCCTACACGCGCTACGGCGCCGACCCAGCGCGGGCACTGACCAAGGCACAGATTGCGCCACAGCAGCTGGCGCAGGTGGATGGCAGCATCACCTCCCGCCAGCTGGAAATTCTCGCGGGCGAGGCCATGCGTGAGTTGAACGACGAGGCGCTAGGCTGGTTTTCGCGCCGCCTGCCCTGGGGCAGCTACGGCATGTTGGTGCGTGCCTCGCTCAGTGCACCCGACCTGGGTGTCGCGCTCAAGCGCTGGTGCCGCCACCACGGCCTGCTGACCGACGACGTGGCCTTGCGCCTGGAGGTGGTCGGTCAGACCGCCACGCTGACGCTGACCGAGCAGCGCGATCTGGGGGCGGCGCGCGAATTTTGTACCGTTACCTTGCTGCGCAACCTGCACGGTGTGGCCTGCTGGCTGATCGATTCGCGCATTGGCCTGCAACAGGTGGCGTTGCCGTTCGAAGCGCCTCCCCATGCCGGTGTGTACTCGGTGCTGTTTCCCTGTCCGGTGCACTTCGGTGCGGCATACGCCACACTGACATTTGACGCTCGCTATCTGGCGCTGCCCTTGCGGCGCGACGACAAGGCGCTGGACGCCATGCTGGCCCACGCGCTGGCGCTGATCGTGCGGCCCTACCGGCGCGACCGCTTGCTGGTGCAGCGGGTGCGCTCGTTGCTCCTGAGCCAGCCCGGCGCCAGCACAGCTGACGCACTGGCGCACGCACTGAATGTGTCCAGCCGCACGCTGCACCGGCAGTTGCAGGACGAGGGCGCTTCGCTGCAGGCCCTGAAAGACGAGGTGCGACAACAACGCGCCATGGCATTGCTGGGCCGCAGCCAGCGCCCTGTGAAGCAGGTGGCGCTGGCGGTGGGCTTTGGCAACGCGAAAAGCTTCGCGCGGGCGTTCCGGCAATGGACGGGTGAATCACCGGTCGACTACCGCACCCGAGTGACCACACGCCCCTGATGTGGCAGGATTTGCAACCGGCGTGGCAGCCGGTCGACCTGGCTCAAGCCGTATGCTTGGGCCTGTTAAGCCGCGCGCCGGCGCCCTTGACTCCGCAAAAGAAAGAACTGCATGAGCCAGCTGGAAACCAAACTGAACGCCCGATCGGCCGACTTTCAGGCCAACGTTGCCGCGATGCGCGCGCTGGTCGATGACCTGAATCGGCAGGTCGCCAAGGCCGCTGCCGGCGGCGGTGAGGCCGCCCGAGCCAAGCACATGGGCCGAGGCAAGCTGCTGCCGCGTGACCGGGTGCAGCTGCTGCTGGACCCTGGCACGCCTTTTCTGGAAATCGCACCGCTGGCCGCGCTCGCGATGTACCCCGACCGAGACGGCAGTGACAGCGCGCCGTGCGCTGGCGTGATCGCCGGCATTGGCCGGGTCAGCGGCGTGGATTGCCTGATCGTGTGCAACGACGCCACCGTCAAAGGGGGCACCTACTACCCCATCTCGGTAAAAAAGCATTTGCGCGCCCAGGAAATCGCTGCGCAGAACCATTTGCCTTGCATTTATTTGGTGGACAGCGGCGGCGCCAACTTGCCGAACCAGGACGAGGTGTTTCCCGACCGCGACCATTTCGGCCGCATCTTCTTCAACCAGGCCAACATGAGCGCCCAGGGCATTGCGCAGATTGCGGTGGTGATGGGCTCGTGTACCGCGGGTGGAGCCTACGTGCCAGCCATGAGTGACGAGACCATCATCGTCAAGAACCAGGGCACGATTTTTCTCGGCGGGCCGCCCTTGGTCAAAGCGGCCACCGGTGAGGTTGTTACCGCTGAAGACCTCGGCGGTGGCGATGTGCATACCCGCTTGTCGGGCGTGGCCG
>CAZANT010000093.1:0-8618 GCA_964486575.1 uncultured Burkholderiaceae bacterium
GGCGGTAGTTCGGGCAACGATGCGGGCATTTGACAATGCGGTGAAGGCAAGGCTCGTTGCGGTGGCGGAAATGAAGTCTTCTGAAATTGCTGGAAGATACGGGCATGTCACCCCAACGCCTTTGACACACCAGCGCGTTGTCAAGCGTCGCAATGGTGCGCCAGCGGCGTCACTGCGTGACGTGTTTGGCTGGAGCCTGCCGTTTGAAGCCGCGTTGTTGGCGCCGAGCTTGTTCGCGCTGATGCGGCAAGCGGGTGTCCTGCTGGTTGTCGGCGGTTTGTACCGCAGCGAGGTGCGTGTTTCCAGCCTGGACGGGCAGCTCTATGTGCATTCCGCGTTTCCCACAGAAGCCAACAACGCCGTTTTTTTCGGCCCGGACACCTACCGTTTCGCCAGTTTTCTGCAGACCAACCTGCCACCGCTGGCGCAGCGCACAGGACTGCGGGCGCTTGACATCGGCTGCGGCAGTGGTGCAGGCGCCCTGATGGCTGCGCACCACTGCCCAGGACTGGCGGTCACTTTGAGTGACATCAACCCGCTTGCGCTGCGCTACGCGGCAGTCAACGCGCAGGTGGCCGGTGTCAAGGCAGCGCTGGCGCTGGGTGATGCGTTGGCTGCTGTGGACGGTGACTTTGACGTGATTGTGTCGAACCCGCCCTACTTGGTCGACGATGCATTGCGCGCCTACCGCCACGGTGGCGACCACCTTGGCCGCGCGTTGAGCTTGCGCATTGCGCGCGAAGCCTTGGGCCGCTTGCGGCCTGGTGGTCGATTGGTCCTCTACACCGGTGTGGCGATGGTCGACGGGGTGGACCCATTCCTGTCGGAGCTGGCCCCATTCCTCGCCTCAGCGAGGTGCGACTGGCAGTACCGCGAGATTGATCCTGACGTGTTTGGTGAAGAGTTGGCGCGCACCGCGTACAGCCAATCCGACCGCATTGCTGCGGTCGGATTGTTGGCCGTGGACACCCGCCCTGCTTGACCATTTGCAGGGTTCAGCTTCGCTTGGCTGCAGACACGCCATTGCCACGTGAATCATTTTTGGACTGAACTTGTCGTGCTGCACGGGGCGATGCAGAACCGGTCCCGTTGGATGTGGAGGACTGCTCGTCCAGCAAAAGCATTTTTCGGGCTTGCATTTCTACGCCGAGGGACGCGACATCGACTTTGGACTTCTTGGCCTTTGGAAACATCTCACTCTCTTCTTCTTTGACGTGGTGCTCTATCTGCTCTCCAAGAACGGTGACTTTGGCGTCGTACAAGTCGTCCCCCGGTTGCATGCTTTCCAGTTGCGTGATCAGGTCCTTGGCCCCAGCGTGTTCGACCTCTGCTTCGTCCAATAAATCGTCGTCTTCAATCGCATCACGTACAGCCGGGTAGAAGATCTCTTCCTCGATCTGCGCATGCACTTTCAACTCGTTGCAGATCTGCTCCACGATCTGTGACTTTTCATCGTCTGAACCGTCTTTTCCTTTCAGCTTTTCAAATTGTTTGAACAGGTCGCTGACTTTTTTGTGGTCTGCGGTCAGAAGGGCAATCGCGTCCAGGGGCTCGCTGGTCTTGTTGGCAGGGGACGATTTTTGGGTGGCCATGGTGTTTCCTTTGAAGATGGTGGGGATGATTTGGACAGCGCGGCCTAGCGGTACACATGCTCGCCGCTGTTGCTCTTCCATTCCTTTTCAAAGTGGGCAGCGTCGGCCTCAGAGCGCGGTTTGACACCCATCAAAATGCCGCCTTGTTTGATCCCATCCTGGTAATGCTTCACCCGTTCCTCGGGAATGCCCCACCCGATCAGCGCGCCCACCAGGCCGCCGGTGAGCCCGCCCGCGCCAGCACCGACCAGCGCCGCAGCGATCGGGCCGGCGATGATGAAACCCAGGCCGGGAATGGCAATTGACGTTCCCACAGCGGCCACGGCGGCCGCAATGGCCCCGACCGTGCCGCCAATGGCACCGCCAATGCCTGCACCCTCAGTCGCCTTGTTGCCCAGTTCGGTTTGAACACCCGAACTGCCGCTGAAATGTTTTTTGCGTGTCTCGTCGGACATCACCAGATTGACATCACCGCTGCCATAGCCGCGCTGTGACACAGCGTTGTAAGCGCGTTCCGCGCTGTGGCGGTCCCGGAACAAGCCGGTCACCATGTTCGATTCAGGCGCTGATCCAGCGGCTTTCGGTGTGCCCTCTACGGCGTCGGGAAAGTGCTCTTTCAATTCATTCATGGTCGTCTCCGTGTGGAATTCCGTGTCTTGCGGGGATGCGGGTCATCGGAAGGGTTTCGCCACACAGATACTCGGCGCTAACTTGCGCCACGTCAGTGCGCTGGCGCACTGGGATGTCAAATCTTCAGCCCGGCGTCACAGGGCTGGCCCAATGCTGGGCGCGCTGTTGTGACGCTCAGCAACACACCCTGTTTCGAGCCCGTTAGCGCGGCAAGGTGCCCGCTGGCGCAGAGGCGGCTTTCTGGAATTCTGGCGACGAATGGTCGTTGTTTTGACCTGGCACGGGCAGCGCTGTGGTGGCCTCCTTGCTCCGGTTGCTCATCACGGCGGATGAATCAGGCACCGGGATGGCGGCGCTGCTCGCGCCTTGTGGCGGTGCCGTCATGGATGTGGTGCCGCCCACCGGTTTGGGGGATTCTGGGGCCTTGTTGCAGCCCACGAGGGCGGTGGTTGCGAACGCTGCAGCGCAGAGGCTAAAGCGCAGAAATTGGGTCATGGTGTCTCCTTTGATAACGGGGTCAGTTGGACGGCGGGTAGCGTTTCAGCAGTGCGAGTTGCGCCCAATGCAGTTTCGCCAGAAGCAACAGGCCCATCGGTCGGTGCCCCCGGCGGCGGTTGGCAGCGCCAATCGAAAACAACACCGCCTGCTTGGCGAAAATGGTGCGAAAGGCGCGCAGCAGTGGCATGTCTGGGTCCCAAGCCTGAATTGCCTCAGACCCTGCGCCGTTCACCTCCATGGTCTTGAAAGCGCGGCCCTGACCCAGTTCGGGCAGACTGGCGAAGCGGACGTCAAACCGGCCTGCGTAAAAGCCTGTCATGTCCTGCGCGATGTTGTCGACGGCGGCCGTCAGGGCCGGCGTGATCCAACGCGCGCCGTCGCGGTACAGTCCACCCACTCGGGTCGAGCCGACGGTGGCGAGCCGCACCACCTGGCCCAGCGCCGGCACCGCATGGGTGTCTTTGGAAAACTCGTGGTCTACCCGGCCGAGCAGGCGCTGGGCCCGCGGGTCGGCGGCCATCAGTTGCGCAATGGTCATTACCCCGTCGCCGGTGACGCTCGGGTAATGGCGCAAGGCCAGACCCAGGATGCGACCCTGCCGCTGATGGGGGTGGCGTGCGTAGAAAATGCCAGCCTCGCCATCCCAGGGCAGGTACTGTTGCAGCACCACCATCTCCCGGGTGGGGAACCCATCAAAGTAGCGGCCAAGCGCTTGTTCATCTGCGATCAGCCGCACCCCATAGCCGCACATCCCCAGATCGGGCTTGGCGATCAGCGGAAAATCAATGTCCGCGCGGGCCATGGCCTGACGCACCGCAGGCATGGATTCCCGCAAAGCGGGCGGCAGGGCGCAGTGCGACGCGGTGGTGGCAAGCGCCACCGGCCCCATGGTCTGAAAGTATTCCAGCTTGCCTTCGCCGACCAAACCGCCCGCCGTGATGGCCGGGTTGACCACCGACGGCAGGGTGCAACTGCCGTGGCGCAGTGACAGCCACAGCCATTGGCAGGTCAACGGCACACAGATCAGCCACTTGGGCAGGCGCTCCAGCGCACTGCGCGGCACGACGGCATTTGCTGCCCGACGCGCGACGGTCGGGGCCTGATGGCGACGCGCGTCATGCATGGGACACGCCGCACCGGTAGTGGGCCGGCAAATCGTGCAGCTGCATCAGCATGGGCAGGTCAGCGGTATTGAAATCGGGGTCCCAGGCCGGCGCGCCGAGCACGCGGGCACCCAGCCGCAGGTAGGCCCTAACGAGGGGGGGGCGGTGTCACATCGGGTGCCGACGCCAGCCCGTCGACTGGGAGCGCCAGACGGGGCTGAACCAGGCAATGCAGGGGTGCCAGGTGGCTTTGTCGCAGCCGCTGCCAGATGCCCGCAGCTGCCTGCCCCCCCGACACACCCTGGTAGTGCATCGGGATGCTGACGCAGCCCACCATGGTGTCGAGCCGGTTGCGCCGCGCGAACTCCGCCAGTGCCCGCCACAACGCCAGGACGATGGCGCCATGGCGGTGGTCCCGGTGAACACAACTGCGGCCGAGCTCTGCCATCTTAGGGCGCATGTAGCGCAGCGGCGCGAGGTCGAATTCGGTATCGCAGTAGCCGCCCCCTGCACGCCGCGCCTGGGTCGGTGTCAACACGCGGTAGGTGCCAACCACCGCTTGCGTGGCAGCATCGCGCACCAACAGGTGTTCGCAAAAGTCGTCGAAGCGGTCAATGTCGTGGCCTGCCAGCGGTGTGCTAAGGCGGGCACCCAGTTCCTCGGCGAACACCGTGTGTCGCAGTCGCTGGGCCTGCCGAACCTCATCGAGGTGTTTGGCCCAGCCTACGGTGATCGCGCGTTGCGCGTGCCGGGACCCCACCACAGGTGCGGGAATCGCGGGCACAGCGGCTGGGCGAATTTGGGTTTCCATCGGGCGAATCCCTGCGTGAGAGGGCGCAGGCAACACGCCTCACGCAACCGCTTTCAGGGTAGGCCTCCGATGGACGGGACGCTGTAGGACAAAGTCGCCCAGTGGGCGCTGCCGTCAGAGCTTTTTCACCAGCACCAGGCTTTTGCGGTCCCAGTTGTACTTGCGTTTGCGGGCTTCGGGCAGCCAGTCGGGCTCCATCAGCACAAAGCCGCGCTTGATGAACCAGTGCTTGGTGCGGGTAGTGAGCACAAAGATGCTCTGCAGGCCCATGGCCTTGGCGCGCTGTTCCACGCGCTTCAGCAGCCGCTCGCCATCGCCCTGGCTCTGGCTTTGGGGTGACACGGTGAGCGCAGCCATCTCGGCGGTTTTGGCTTCCGGGTAAGGGTAGAGCGCGGCGCAGCCGAAGATCACGCCGTCGTGCTCGATGATGGTGTAGTTGCTGGCATCGCGTTCAATCTCGGTGCGGCTGCGCTTCACCAGCGTCCCGTCCTTCTCAAACGGCTCGATCAGTTGCAGGATGCCGGCCACGTCGTCGGGCGTGGCTTCGCGCAGCTCTTCGAGCTTCTCGTCGATCACCATCGTGCCAATGCCGTCGTGCACATAAATTTCAAGGAGCAGTGCGCCGTCCAGCGCAAACGGCAGGATGTGGCTGCGCTCCACGCCGCCTTTGCAGGCCTTGACACAGTGCTGCAGGTAGAACGCGGTGTCAGTCGGGCGCTGGCCGGGCGTGAGCGAGGCCAGCATTTTTTCGGCAGCCTCCAGTGGCAGCTCGGTGTCAATGGGGTTGTCGTCGCTCTCCGGTGCATCGGGATTCATCCGGATGCCGGGGATCTCGGTGAGGAAGATCAGTTTGTCGGCCTGCAGCGCAATCGCCACGGACGTCGCCACCTCTTCCATCGTGAGGTTGAAGGCCTCGCCGGTGGGGGAAAAACCGAACGGCGAGAGCAGCACCATCGCCCCGAGGTCGATGGTTTTTTGAATACCCGCCACGTCCACCTTGCGCACCAGACCGGAGTGCTGGAAGTCCACCCCGTCCACAATGCCGACTGGCCTGGCGGTGATGAAGTTGCCCGAGATCACCCGCACCGTGGCCCCCGCCATGGGCGTGTTGGGCAGTCCCTGGCTGAATGCAGCCTCGATCTCGTACCGTAGCTGGCCGGCGGCCTCCTGTGCACAGTCCAGCGCCACCTCGTCGGTGATGCGTATGCCATGGGAGTACTTGGCCTCGTGGCCTTTGGCCCGCAGCTGCTCGTTCACCTGGGGGCGGAAGCCGTGCACCAACACGATTTTCACGCCCATGCTCTGAATGAGTGCCAAGTCCTGCGCCAAGTGCGGCAGCTTGCCCGCTGCGATCGCCTCACCCGCCACGCCGACCACAAAGGTCTTGCCCCGGTACGCGTGGATGTAGGGCGCCACCGAGCGGAACCACGGCACGAAGGTGAAGTTGAAAACAGCAGACATGGGCGGGTGGGCGGTCGTGCGGGGCAGCGCGTCAGGTGGGTGTGCGGAAAGTGTAGCGCCTGCGGGCCAGGACTAATCCGGGTTCTGGCACAGGCCCACCCGGTCGTCCCCCCGCTGCCAGCAGGGGCTGAGGGACCGGGTGTCTGGCTGCGGAATGCCGCGCAGGTCGATGCGGGCGATCCGGGTGTCGAAGGCCTGAACGCCTCGGGCGTCCAGCCGCAGGCGCAGGACCCAGCCCACGCGCTGGGCGTCGTTGTCGGTTTCCTTCATCACGAAGTTGCCCACACTGTAGACGATGGGCTTGCCGCGGTGGTGTTCAATGTTCTGGGTGACGTGGGGATGACCACCGATCACCGCATCAGCCCCCGCGTCGATCATTTGGCGGGCCAGCCGGCGCTGGCGCGCGTTGGCCAGCGGCTCGTTTTCCCATCCCCAGTGCATCACCGGGATCACCAAGTCGGCCCGGTGCACGCGGCGCGCGTCGCGGATATCGGCCACGACTTGCTCGTCTTCGCTCCAGGCCACCCCAGGCGCATCCGCGTCGGCCTCAAACGAGCGCGGCATGAACTCGTTGTAGCCCAACAGGGCAATGCGCAGGCCCTTGCGTTCAACAATCAGCGGGCGGTGCGCTTCCTGAAGGTTCATGCCGCCGCCGAAGTACGCCAGTCCGGCACGCGGCAGCAGTTGGAGCATCTCCGCAAAAGCGGTGCGGCCATAGTCGCCCGAGTGGTTGTTGGCAAGCGCCACCGCATCAAAGTGGCGCTTGAGTACCGGCAGAACACGTGGGTGGGCGCGGAAGGTGTAGTTCTTGTTGCCTGCCGAGCCGATGGTCGCCACCACGCATTCCAGGTTGCCGACACGGATGTCGGCCTGCTTGAACAGGGTGGCGAAGCCTGCAAACGGGTCGTGCCCGCGTCGGATCATCCGACCCGCCACGTCGTTCAGCACGATGTCGCCAGCAAACACCAGTGTCACTGGCGGTTGCTGGGCCGAAGCCGAGGCCAAGCCGCACAGGCTGGCGGCGTACCACAGGCCGGTCGCCAGCAGCCAGCGCTTCATGGGGCGACTCCTGGCAGATGACAGTTGTACTGCAGTTCGCGCTCCACCGGCCCGGCATAGAGAAACTGCTGTCCAGTCAGCGTCGGTCCCGCCACAAAGGGCGGGAGGTAGGTGACCTGTTGCACCAACACAGGCTGCTGCCGGGTTTCGAGGTAGGCGTACAGCTTGATGTAGTCCACCTGTTCGGCGGACCCCACCACCACCGCCTTGAATCGGAAACGCCCACCCACGTCCACCGACTTCACTGTGTAGGGATTGCTCACCGGCGTGGCTTCCAGGGTCTGGGAGTTGCCAGCATAGGTAAGCTCGCAGCGCAGCAACGGCGCGGCATGCGCGGGAGTGCCCCAAAAGCAGGTGACCAGACACATCAGCAAGGCGGGGGGAAGTGGGTGAACAGTCATGACCCCATTGTGCCGCTGGCCGTGCCGGGCGGTGCAGCCGTTCCAGTAGTGCCTGCCGCCGATAATGGCGCCCCAATGCCTTCCCCTTTGCACATCGAATTCCCAGAGTCGCTCCCGGTATCGGGCAAACGCCAAGAAATCACCGACGCCATCGCAGCGCACCAGGTCGTCATCGTCTGTGGCGAAACCGGCTCGGGCAAAACCACGCAACTGCCCAAGATTGCACTCGCCATGGGGCGCGGCAAGCTGAATGCGCCGCCCGGTCAGGGCCGGTTGATCGGCCACACCCAACCGCGCCGCATCGCCGCGAGTTCGGTGGCCAAACGCATTGCCGAGGAACTGAAAACGCCGCTGGGGGATGTGGTGGGCTTCAAGGTGCGGTTCCAGGACCGGCTCAGCCGCGATGCGTCGGTGAAGCTGATGACGGACGGCATCTTGCTGGCGGAAACCCAGACGGACCCGCTGCTCAAGGCGTACGACACCATCATCATCGATGAGGCCCACGAGCGCAGCCTGAACATCGATTTTCTGCTCGGCTACCTGCGCGAGATTTTGCCGCGCCGGCCGGATCTGAAGGTGGTGGTGACCTCGGCCACCATCGACGCCCAGCGGTTTGCGGACCACTTTGCGTCAGCCAAGGGGCCGGCTCCGGTGATCATGGTGTCGGGCCGGATGTTCCCTGTGGAGCAGCGCTGGCGGCCCTTCGAAGAATCGCGTGAATACGACCTCAATGACGCGATTGCCGACGGCGTTGACGAGCTCTGGCGCGATGCACACCACGGCGGCGACATCCTCGTTTTTCTGCCTGGGGAGCGCGAGATCCGCGAGGCGGCCGACCACCTGCGCAAGCACCTGAGCCACCAGCCGGTGATGCGCAACGCGGAGGTGTTGCCATTGTTTGCGCGCTTGTCCCAGCCGGAACAAGACCGTATTTTTGAAGGCCACACAGGCCGCCGCATTGTGCTGGCCACCAACGTGGCCGAGACCTCGCTCACCGTGCCCGGTATTCGCTACGTGATCGACGCCGGCACCGCGCGCATGAAGCGCTACAGCTTTCGCAGCA
>CAZANT010000094.1:0-8563 GCA_964486575.1 uncultured Burkholderiaceae bacterium
TGGATGGCGGCACCCACGGCCACGGCTTCGTCGGGGTTCACGTCCTTGCGTGGCTCCTTGCCGAAGAACTCTTTGACCTTGTCCTGTACCTTGGGCATGCGGGTCATGCCGCCGACCAGAATCACGTCGTGGATGTCGGAGACACTGACGCCTGCGTCCTTGATGGCCACGCGGCAGGGGGCGATCGTGCGCTCGATGAGTTCGTCCACCAGGCTTTCCAGCTTGGCACGGGTCATCTTGATGTTCAGGTGTTTTGGACCGGACGCATCGGCTGTGATGTAGGGCAGGTTGATGTCGGTCTGCGCGCTGTTGGACAGCTCGATCTTGGCTTTTTCAGCAGCCTCTTTCAGACGCTGCAGCGCTAGCACGTCTTTGGACAGGTCAACGCCTTGTTCTTTCTTGAACTCGGCAATGATGTGGTCGATGATGCGCTGGTCGAAGTCTTCACCGCCCAGGAAGGTGTCACCGTTGGTGGAGAGCACCTCGAACTGCTTTTCACCGTCAACGTCGGCAATCTCGATGATCGACACGTCAAAGGTGCCGCCGCCCAAGTCATACACCGCGATCTTGCGATCGCCTTTTTCCTGCTTGTCCAGGCCAAAGGCCAACGCTGCCGCGGTGGGCTCGTTGATGATGCGTTTGACTTCCAGACCGGCGATGCGGCCAGCGTCTTTGGTGGCTTGGCGCTGGGCGTCGTTAAAGTAGGCAGGCACCGTGATCACGGCCTCCGTCACCGGCTCGCCGAGGTAGTCTTCTGCGGTTTTTTTCATCTTCCGCAGCACATCGGCAGACACCTGCTGTGCTGAGATCTTCTTGCCCCGGACTTCCACCCAGGCGTCGCCGTTGTCGGCTGCGACGATCTTGTACGGCATCAGGTCGATGTCCTTTTGCACTTCTTTCTCGGCAAACTTCCTGCCGATCAGGCGCTTCACGGCATACAGCGTGTTCTTGGGGTTGGTCACCGCCTGGCGTTTGGCGGATGCGCCGACCAGCACTTCACCGTCTTCCTGGTAGGCGATGATGGACGGCGTGGTGCGCGCGCCTTCCGAGTTCTCGATCACGCGCGGCGTGTTGCCCTCCATGACCGAGACGCAGCTGTTGGTGGTGCCGAGGTCAATACCGATGATTCTTCCCATGATTCACTCCTGATTTTTCTGTGCGGTCTGAACCGTTTGGCGACTGCCGCCAAGCTGTTCACAAGCCTGTTGATGCAATGACTTAAAACGTGTGGATAACTTGTGTGTTTTCAAGACCCAGACTGGCTCTTAATTGGGGGCTGACACCGTGACCAAGGCCGGGCGCAGCACCCGCTCTGCGATCAAGTAGCCTTTTTGCAGCACCGTGACGATGGTGTTGGCGTCTTGCTCGGTGCCGGGCGGGACGGGCACCACGCTGATTGCCTGGTGCTGATGCGGGTCGAACTTGGCGCCGGCGGCCGGGTCAATCGCCACCACCTTGTTGCGCTCCAAGGCGCTTTTGAGTTGGCGCAGAGTGGCTTCCGCCCCTTCGCGCAGCTGTTCCGGTGTCACATCCTTGATGGCCAAGCCGGCTTCGAGGCTGTCGAGCACCGGCAGCAGGCTTTCCGAAAAGCTTTCCAGTGCGAACTTGCGGGCCTTGGAGATTTCGTCGTCGGCACGGCGGCGCGCGTTGTCAGCTTCGGCACGGGCACGCAGGTACTGGTCGGCCAACTCGGCGCACTTGGCTTTGAGCGTGGCCAACTCGGCTTGAGACTGGGCCAGCGCATCGGCTTCCAGCATGGCCTGGGTCACATCGGGTGCCTCAGCGCCCGGAGTGCCGGCCTGTCCGGTTTCTGGGGTTTCGGGGGTGGGGTTGGTCATGGCATGGACGAAAGTGATGTATTCGCAGCCCCGCAGCTTGGGGCTGCCCTCCGCCTTTCAAGGCAGAGAGCGGTCGAAAAATGGGGAAATTTCAGTGAAATCCAGCCAGAAAAGGCTGGCAGGCGGGGCGAATCTGGACTGAACCGCTCACCAAACCGAGCGGGGGGACTCAGTCCGACGTGCCCAGCAGTTCGACGTCGAACTTGAGGGTGGCGTTGGGCGGAATCACGCCACCAGCGCCCCGGGGGCCGTAGCCCAGATCGGCGGGAATGATCAGCGTCCGTTTGCCGCCGACCTTCATGCCGGCCACACCTTCGTCCCATCCCTTGATGACCATGCCCGCGCCGAGCGAGAACTCGAACGGGCCGCGTTTGACGCTGGAGTCAAACATCTGACCGACCACGCCGTCTTTGAAAAGCCAGCCGGTGTAGTGCACAGCCACGCTTTGGCCGGCAGCGGCGGTATCGCCCGTGCCGATTTCGGTGTCTTCATATTGCAGGCCGGAGGGGGTGGTGATCATGGCGTGTTCCTGGGACAAAAATTGAGGTGGGGCGGGCGCCTGCTGGCTGCGTACAACAAAAACAGCCCCACCGGGCAGCCCTCAATTATGCCAGTGGCCCCGACACAGCTGGCCCCCAGCGAGAGGTCATTTGGCTGGGCGTTTGGCTTGACTGGCGACCCATTTGGCAGCAAAAGCCTGCACGTCGTTCAGGCGCTTGAGCAAGTCTGCACCGGTGGCGGTAACCACGTAGCCGTCGCTGCCGTGGTCGAGCAGACCAGCCTCGCGCAGTTCCTTGATGCGGGTGTTCAGGGTGTTGGGGGTGATGCCACCCACGCTGTCTTGCAAAAGGCGGAAGGTTTGTGGGTGTCCGTCCTTCAGCGCCCACAGCACGCGCAGTGCATAACGCGCTTCCAGCAGGGCCAACAGTTGGCTGACGGCGGCAGTCTCTTTGGAACTCATTCGGTTACTCCTCGTCGGTCGGTTCGCTTCTCGCTACACAAAATATAGCGGAAATTGTCTCTAGCTACAAGTTTAATAGCTGAGAAGCGATGTGACAGTGGGGCTACCGTGCCTTTTGGCGTGATTTTCTCGGTTTGGCTGCGCTGGGACTAACCAACCAGGCCACAAGCTGGTCGGTGACGGCCGGCGCGTGCAGCAGCGCCATGTGGTTGACGCCAGCCAGCACACAGCGGTGCTCGGCAGGAAAGTCGAGCTGCATTGCCGGGTCGTCGTGTTCGCCCAACGCGCTGCGAACCGGGACCAGCCCGTCGCCCACCAGCGTCGGGTGCCAGTGGTCTGCGCGCGAAGGCGTGGCCGAATCGGCTGTTGTGGCGGCCAACGCAAAACAAGCCACGCCTGATGGCAACGGCAGGGGTTGCCGCGTGTCGGCGTGCGAGTCGTCAAAGCGGTCGTGGTCAGCGTGGTCGGCAGGTTGCACATGCCCGTGTCTCAGGTCGGTGATGCCAGCGCTGCGGATGTGCCCCAAGCGCGCGAACGGGGCGGTCCAACGGGTACGACCCAGCATGACGTCGGCCCAGTGGCCGGCCTTTTCCAGCGGCGCGCCGTGGTGGGGGGTGCCCAGGAAGACGATGCGCCGCAACTGGCTTCGCCAGGACAAGCCCGCCGCTTCGGCAGCCGCACAAGCGCTGCGGGTGACCAGCCCTCCCATGCTGTGGGCGACGACGGTGATTTCCTCCACCGGAACTGGCCAGTGGTGCACGAGTTGCTGCAGCAATGCGGCAAGATCTGCGCCGTTCTCGGACACATGGCGGCCGGTGTTGTAGCGCAGGTAGAGCGGGGTGTGGTCCAGCGCGTCTGCCAGCACGAGCCCATGGTCATGCCCTTGGACGCGCCACTGCAGGTCGTTCATGCACAGGCCGTGCAGCAGCAGCAGTATCTTGCCGTTCGCGTTTGCTGGGGGCTGGGTCGGGTCCAGCCGTTCACCGTATTGGTAGAACGCCATGGCGGTGGCCAGTGGGTTGCCCGTGGCCGCCAATTGGTCACCCAACACACCGTTCAGTGCCGCCAGGGCGGCTTCGCGCTGGGGAGACGTGGCATCGGGGTCGCCGCCAGGCAGCCGAGACAACACCGCCTGGCTGCCCGCACCGGCAACGCGGGCAATGCCACGCACGCCGCGGTAAACGAACCCGGTCAAGCCTTTGGTGCGCCCCGCGTCTGGCCCCTGGCCCACCGGCAACTGCAAGGTGCGCAACACGTTGGCGTGCACGCCCTCGGCAATGTTGGCCACGCCCACCGTGCCTTGCGCGGCCAACTGGGCCAGGCCTTGCAGGTCGGACCAGCGCACATGTTGGCGCGAACGTGGGATGGTGCGGATGGGTGGCATGGGGCAAGGCGCTGTGAACGATGGCGTGATTGTCGGCACACCGGGCCCTGCCGGTTAGGGCGAGGCGACTAATGCCGTGGCGCTGTTCCAGCCACCGCCAAGGGCGACGACCAGCGACACCGCGGCGACTTGCCGGTCCACCTGCACCTGAGCCAGCGCCCGCCGGGCGTTCAAGGCCGTCACCTGGGCATTCACCACTTCGGTGAACCCCACCTGACCGGCGTTGTAGCGGTTCAGGACCTGGGCCTCAACCTGGTTGGCCGCGGCCGAGGCCTGCTCCCGCAGCGTTTGCTGTTGCGTCAGTACCTGGGTTGCAGCCAACTGGTCTTCCACCGACTGAAAGGCGCCCAGCACAGTCTGCCGGTAACGTGCCACCGCCTGCTCTTGTGCAGCGCGCGCACCATCGACACGGGCCCGGGTGGCGCCGGCGTTGAACACCGCCTGTGCCGCCGACAGGCCGAGCGACCACGCGCTACTGGACGCGCTGAACAGGTCGGCCACGCGGCTGGTCCCTAGGCCAGCCGAAGCGGCGAGGTTGATGCTGGGGTAGAAAGCCGATTGGGCAATGCCGATCTGCTCGTTCGCGACCGCCACCCGGCGCTCCGCTGCGGTGATGTCGGGCCGTCGCAACAGCAGGGTGGAGGGCACGCCGACCGGGATGGCCGGCACCGTGGGTGCCCAGGGCTGGGCGGCGAGCGTAAATTGGGCGGGCGGCTGCCCGAGCAACACGGCGATCGCGTTTTCCAGTTGCGCCCGCTGTTGCGACAGGCCCAACACGTCCGCCTGGGCGTTGGCCAACTGGGTCTGCGCTTGCAGCAGGTCGGTCTTGGGCGCAACGCCGGCGTTGTAACGGTTTTGGGTGATTTGCTGAACCCGTTCGTAGCCGCGGACCGTGTCGGCCAGTAGGCGGGCCTGGGCGTCGAGCTGGCGCAACACGAGGTAGTTCACCACCAGCTCACCCTGCGCGGACAGCTTGGCCGAGGCGAGGTCGGCCAAACTGGCCTGCGCATTCGCGTCGGCGGCTGTGGACGCCCGGCCCAAGCGGCCCCAAACGTCGGGCTCCCAACTGGCGCCGATGCCAAGCTGGAAGTTGTTGCCGCTTCGGCTGGTGCTGTCATTGCTGCCAGAACCCGTGCCACCGCCACCGCCACTGCCCGCGCGGCTGGCGCCCGCCGAAAGCGACACGGTAGGGAAGATGGCCGCGCGCTGCTCACGCACCAGTGCCCGCGCCTGGGCATAGGCCGCGGTGGCGGCAGCGATGTTTTGGTTCGACACTTCCACACGTGCTGCCAAGCCGTCGAGCACGGTGTCGCCGAACAACTGCCACCAGGGGCCCCTGTCCAGCGCGTCGGCCGGCGCGGCGACCACCCATCCGTCCGCCAGTTTGTAGCTGGCGGGTACGTCGGTTGCGGGGCTGACATGGTCGGGCCCTACGGCGCAGCCCGACAGCAAGGCGGCAAGCAGGGGGGCGGTCAGCGGTGGCATCAGGTCGCGCATGGGGATCCCAGGGTCAGGTGGCAGTGAGTTGGGCCGGCGGCTGGCGGCGCAGGTGGCTCTCGTTCGCACCACGGCGTCGCAGCTTGTCCAGCAGGACATAGACCACCGGAGTGGTCAGCAGGGTCAGCAACTGGCTGGCAATCAGGCCGCCGATGATGGCCACGCCCAGCGGCTGGCGGAGTTCGTATCCCTCGCCAAAGCCAATGGCCAGTGGCAGGGCACCCAACGCGGCCGCCAGGGTGGTCATCAGGATGGGGCGGAAGCGAAGCAGACACGCTTCATGCACCGCCTCGGCCGCCGAGATACCGCGAGAGCGTTCGGCCTCGATCGCGAAGTCGATGATCAGGATGGCGTTTTTCTTCACGATACCGATCAGCAGAAAGACCCCGATCAGCGCGATGATGGAAAAGTCCATTTTGAACAGCATCAGCGCCAGCACCGCACCCACTCCGGCCGAGGGCAGGGTGGACAGCACAGTGATGGGGTGCACGAGGCTCTCATACAGGATGCCCAGCACCAGGTAGATCACCACGATGGCGGCCAGGATCAGCAGGGGTTGTTGGTCTTGCGACTGTTCGGCACTGCGGGCCGCCCCTTCAAAGGTGCCGCGCACGTTGCGCGGCATTGCCACGCTGGCCTGCGCCGCGAGCACCGCGGCCTTGGCCTCGGCCAGGGTCTGCCCTTCAGCGATGTTGAAGGATATGGTGGTGGCCAGTTCCGCGTCCTGGTGGCTGATGGACGTGGCTGCGGTTGCCTCGGTCACGCCGGTGAACGCCGTGAGCGGGACCATCCGGGTGCTGGCGGTGCTGACCGGGGTGCCGGAGGCCGGGTCGCGCGAGCCCGGGTTGGCCACTGTGGTGCTGACCGTGCCCGGGGTAACGGCGCCTCCGGTGTTGATGGGCGCGGTGGCCGTGCTGACGATGCCGCGCGCGGGCACGTAAACGTCGTTGAGCGCCAACGGCCCCTGGCGGTACTGCGGCGCGACCTCCATCACCACGTGGTACTGGTTCAGTTCGCCGTAGACGTTGGCGACCTGCCGCTGTCCAAAGCTGTTGTACAGCGCGTTGGTCACATCGCGTGAGGTGATGCCCAGGCGCGCAGCGTTGTCCCGGTCGATGGTGACCATGGTCTCGACCCCGTTTTCCTGCTGGTCGGTGTCTACGTCAACCAGCTCCGGCTGCTGTTTCATTGCATCGGCCAGGCGCTTCGCCCAGACCTTGAGATCGTCCAGATTGTCGCTTTTGAGAGCGTAGAGGTAGGTGGAATTCGTCTGTCGACCACCAATGCGCAAGTCCTGCACTGGGTTGAGGAAGATGGTGACGCCCGTGAGCTTGGCCAATTGGGGCCGCAGCCGTGCGATTACCGCCTGTCCACGCTCCTTGCGTTCTTCCAGCGGCTTGAGGCTGATGAACATGAAGCCACCCCCGGCACGGGCGCCGCCGATGAAGCCAGCCACCGTGTCCACAGCCGGATCGCGCCGGATGATGTTGACCGCCTGCGTGAGTTTTTCTTGCAGCGCCTGAAAGGAAATGCTTTGGTCGGCCCGCAGACCGGCGCTGATCTGCCCGGTGTCTTGCTGGGGGAAGAACCCCTTAGGAATGGTCTTGAACAACACGCCGTTCAGCGCGATCACTGCCACCAGGCTCAACATCACCAGCGCGCGGTGGGCCATGGCCCAGTCCAGGCTCACCGCGTAGCCACGCTGCAGCGCGCTGAAAAAGCGCTCCAGTTGCCGCGCCAACCAACCCGGCCGATGGGCTTCGCCTTCCGCGGGAGGCTTGAGCAGCCAGGCGCACATCATTGGCGTGGTGGTGAGCGAGATCACCAGCGAAATCATCACCGCCGCCGACAAGGTAACCGCAAATTCGCGGAACAGGCGGCCCACCTGGCCGCCCATGAACAGCAGCGGGATGAACACCGCCACCAGCGAGAGGCTGATGGACAGCACGGTGAAACCCACCTCGCGGGCTCCGTGCAGGGCGGCGGTGAAACGGTCCATGCCGGCCTCGATATGCCGCGCGGTGTTTTCCAGCACGACAATGGCGTCGTCCACCACAAAGCCGGTGGCCACCGTCAGCGCCATCAGGCTCAGGTTGTTGAGGCTGAATCCCAGCGCGTACATCACCACGAAAGTGCCCAGCAGCGAGACCACCGTGGCCACTGCGGGGATGATGGTGGCCCGCACGCTGCGCAAAAACACACTTACCACCAGCACCACCAAGGCGATGGACAGCAGGAGCGTGAACTCCACCTCGTGCAGCGCAGTGCGGATGGAGCGGGTGCGTTCGGACGAGACCTGTAACTTCACGTCCGAGGGCAATTGGGCCTGCAGCTCCGGCAGCAGGGCTTGGATGCCGTCCACCGTCTCGATCACGTTGGCGCCGGGCTGCTTGCGGATGATGACCACCACCGCCCGCTCGCCATTGAACAGGCCCAGGGTGCGGGTGTCTTCAACGCTGTCCACCACGTCGGCCACGTCGCCCAGCCGAATGGCCGAGCCATTGCGCCAGGCCACGACCAGATCGGTGTAGTCCGAGGCCTTGAGCCCTGCGCCGGCCGAGTTGGCGCTGGTGTAAATCTGCAGCCGGCGATCCGCCACCTCCACCGCGCCCTTGGGCCGGTTGGCATTGGCGGCCTGGACTGCCGCTCGCACGTCTTCCATGCTCAGGCCGTAGCGGTTCAGCGCGAATGGCAGCAGCCCGATCCGCACCGCCGGCAGCGAGCCACCGCCCAGTTCCACCTCGCCCACGCCCGGTACCTGAGACAGGCGCTGCTGCACCACATTGGACACCTCGTCGTACACCTGACCCGGCGAGCGCACGCTGGAAGTGAGCGCCAGGATCATGATCGGCGAGTCGGCCGGGTTTGCCTTGCGGTAAGTGG
>CAZANT010000095.1:0-8528 GCA_964486575.1 uncultured Burkholderiaceae bacterium
ACGTTGGCGGGTAATCGTCCGATCATTTTGGAGGCCTGCCGGCGCACCATGGGCAGGTATTGCTCAATGCCGGTCGTGCGTTGCAGGGTGCCTTTGGCGGTGTACATCGTTTGGTTCTCCAACATGAATCAATGCCTGAATACGGGGGTGGAAGCGGTGTCCAAGAGTGACTGAGCCAAGCGCTCCAACGCGGCGTGGGTGGCGGCTCCACCCGCCGCAGCTGCCGGAATCCAGCCGGCAAGCGATACGCCAGCATTCAAGAAGGTTCGCGCTGCGTGCGCCACCCGTGCGTGCACTGCCATCGCCTCACCGGGATCGACTGCACCACGCAAGGCAAGCGCAAACTGGCTGTACCCAAAGTCGGCCGACAGCTGTTTGATGGTCGCGTAAGCCTGTTGCACACCGTGCGGGCCCGCGTCGGCCACCATCACCGGTACGGTGTTGGTGGGCGAGGTGAGCGAAGCCAATTCACCCGCAGGCATAGCCAACAGCAGTACGTCGAACCCGTGGGAGAGGTCTGCAAATCCGCGCAGTAGATCGTTGGGCGAACCGCCACTGGCTACAAAGGCGTCCAGTCCGGCATCGGCACGGACTAGGCTCACACCCTCTCGGGTAACGCAGGCGACCTCGTCAAAACGGCGGGCGCCGGAAAGCAGGTCGGTCAGCTCCCTCGCGGGTCGGCTCACACCGAGCGCACGGGCCACCTCACCGCCGCTGGCGTCGATCACCAGCGCACGCGATCCCAGGCTGTGAAGGGTTAGAGCGACCTGCCCCACCCAAGCACCGCCCTGAGCGTCTTTCGCGCTCAAAGGAAAAGCCATCAGATTTAACGCGGGCCGCCCCATCAGGCGACGCAGCCCTGCGGCTTGGTCGCGACCTTGGTCAAGCATGGCGGCTTTCGGACCGGCCGGCGTTCATCCAAGCAATTTCTGGGGCAGTCATTACCAGGCCCAACTCGCTGTCGTCCGTAGTGAACACCGACGCCGGACGGCTTTGCAGGGCTTTTTGTGCCAGTAACTGCGGACGCGCGCTGTGCCAGTCCTCGGGCACTCGCTGCCCATTGGCAATACCTTCGACTTTGAGGTGGCGACGTACCACCACGTCAATCGCGCCGCCTGTCTTCACGGCCTCATCAAGTTTGGTGAGCACGCATCGCGTCCCCGCGCCCTGCCCGTAAGCCTGCACGACCTCGTCCAAGGTTTCGGCCTGTGACGAGGCGTTGAGCACCAGCAAGCGGCTCACCTTTTGGCTGGGTAAAGCGGCAAACAACTCTGCCAAACGCTGGTCCCGCTGGCTGGCGCCAACTGTGTCGATCAGGACCAACTGCTTTTTGTCGAACAGGTCCAACAAATCCGCGAGCGAAGCGGCGTCGCGCGCGGTGTGGACCGGAATATTGAGCAGGCGCCCGAACGCACGGAGCTGATCGGATGCGGCCATACGGTAGGTGTCCATGGTGATCAATCCGACAGAAGCCGCGCCGTGTTTCAGCGCAAAGCCGGCGGCGATCTTGGCGGTGGTGGTGGTCTTACCCACGCCAGTCGGCCCTACCAGGGCGAAGACGCCCCCAGCGTTCAGGATGGACTCTTTCTCAGGTACGCAATGCAGGTTGTGCGAGATCACGTCCTTGAGCCATTGGTTGGCTTCGGAATCCGTATCGCTGCGCTCTGCCGGAAGACGGTTCACCATGTGGCGAGCGAGAGCTGGCGAAAAGCCGTTGTTCAGCATCAGGCGCAGCAACTGGGTTTGCACTGGGCTGCGGCGCACGGTGTCGAACCACGACAACGACGACAGCTGGGAAGCGATCATGCTCCGCATGGACTTCAATTCGTCCATCAACACCTGACTCGCATCGAGCGCTGTTGCGGATGCGGATGCGGGTTGCACTGCAGCCTGGGCTAAAGCGTGGGCCACAGGAGCTGGGGCAGGTACCGCACCAGACGGTGGTACACCGGGGGCGAACGCCATGGGGTCCATTGCTGGCGGTACTGACTGAGCTGCCACGGGCATGGTGGCAGCCAGGGTTTCCGCTGCGAACTGGCCCAGAGGCTGCGCGATGCGCATGGGATGAGCCACTGCGGCCCGCTGCGGCGACACCGGTGCCATCACCTCGGGCGCACCGATCTGTTGTTTTTGGCGTTCCCTCACAAAGGTCTCGAAAGACACCGTACTCATAGGCTCCACCTTGGAACGGGTCACCGCCGCTCGAGCTACCGACGGCGTCGTGGGCGCGGCGTGCGTGTCTGGGACCTCAGATCCCGGGATCGCCAGGATTTCCACCCCACTCGGGATCGGGCGGTTGGACAACACCACCGCATGTTCGCCCAAGGTGGCCCGGACCTTGGCAATGGCTTCGCGGGCATTCTTACCAGTGAATCGTTGGACGTTCATACGGGGGCTCCAATCACTCGGTGGATACGGATGGTGTGGGTACGGGGAACTTCAGAATGCGCCAGTACATGCAGGCGGGACGCGGCCCGCCGCAGGAGGCGCGACAACGGCATACGGATACGGTCGGGCACCAAAAGACAGGCTGGCACACCAGCCTCTTCTTGCAGCTTGGCAGCCTCGGTGGCCTGCTCGGTCAGCAGGTCAGCAATTGATGGGTCAAGGGGCACTTGGGCGCCGGGCGACAAAGCCTGCACCAGCAGCTGCTCTAGGCCAGGTTCCACTGCGATTACCCCCAACTCACGCACTGCACCGTAGAGGTTTTGCACAAATGCCGGCGACAAGCCGACACGCAACTCACGTGTCAGCTCGGTCACGTCTTGGGTCATCGCTCCAAACTCGGCAAACAGTTCCAAGATGCCACGCAAATCGCGGATGTGAATGGATTCGTCCAGCAGGTTACGAAGCACTTTCTGCACTGTGCCTAATGGCAGCAGCTTGGGCGTCACGTCATCCACCAAGCCGGGGGTGAACTTGCGGGCGTGGTCCATCAACATCTGCACCTCCGCGCGACCCAGCAAGGCGGCGGCGTTGGTCTGCATGATGTGGTTCAGGTGAGTGGCAATCACGGTGGCGGCGTCCACCACGGTGTAGCCAGCAGCCTGGGCCTGTTCGCGTACCCGCTGTTCGACCCACACCGCCTGAAGTCCAAAGGCAGGGTCGGTGGTGGGCGTCCCAATCAGGGGAACATTGATATGACCGGGGTTGATCGCCATGTACATGCCGGTCTGGGCCTGACCTTCACCGACCACGACTCCTTTGAGGAGCAACCGGTACGACGAGGGGTGCAGTTCAAGGTTATCGCGGATGTGTACGGCGGGGGGCAGGAAACCAACTTCGGCAGCAAACTTCTTACGCACGCCTTTGATTCGCTGCAGCAGATCACCTCCTTGGTTTTTGTCGACCAGCGCGATCAGGCGGTAGCCCACCTCCAGGCACATCACGTCCACCGGCAACACATCGTCCCATGTGGCCTCTGCCCCGGGCGCTGGTGGTGGGGGCACTTGTTGGGCCACCACCGCACGCTTTTCTGCCTGTTGAGTCAACCACCAAGCCGCACCACCAAACAGCGTGGCCAGCAGCAAGAATGCAAAGTGGGGCATACCTGGCACAACACCCAGCATACCGATCATCACTGCAGTCAAGCCGAGCGCTCGGGGCATGTTGAACAGCTGACCAGCGATTTGGCGCCCAATGTCATCTTCTCCCACGCGCGAAACAATCAGGCCTGCGGCCACTGAGATCACCAGCGCGGGTACCTGGGCCACCAGGCCGTCACCGATCGCGAGCAAGGCATAGTTGTTGATTGCAGCGGAGAAACTCATCCCGTGCTGCAACATGCCGATGGCCAGACCACCCACTAGGTTGATGAACAAGATCAGGATGCCAGCGATGGCGTCCCCGCGCACAAACTTGGAGGCGCCGTCCATCGAACCGTAGAACTCGGCTTCCTGCGTCACCTCAAGGCGCCGGCGGCGGGCCTCTTTCTCATCCAGGCTACCCGCGGCCAGATCGGCATCAATGGCCATCTGTTTGCCAGGCATCGCGTCCAGCGCAAACCGGGCCGACACCTCGGCAATCCGGCCAGCGCCCTTGGTGATCACCACGAAGTTGATCACTGTGAGGATTGCAAAAACCACGATGCCCACCGCCAAGCTGCCGCCAATCATGAACTCAGCGAATGACTCGATCACATGACCTGCAGCGGCAGTACCGGTATGGCCGTTCATTAGCACTGCACGGGTGGATGCCACGTTCAGGGCCAGGCGCAGCAGTGTGGTGACCAGCAATACGCTGGGGAAGCTGGCAAAGTCGAGTGTGCGTTTGGTGTAACTTGAGACGATCAACACCACCAAAGCCACCGCGATGTTCATGCTGAACATCAAATCCAGTAGTAAGGGCGGTACTGGCACCAACATCATCGCCAAGATGAGCAGGATCAGCATCGGCGCGCCAAGGGCGCGACCGTCTGGCAGACGACGCCAAAGCGGTAAAGCGGTCACAGTGCCGGCGGAATCGCTCATGGTTTGACTTCCAAGGGATCAAGGCCTGGTGGGACAGCGATGGTAGGCAGCGGCGGCGTTCGCAGCGCGGTGCGCAAGCGGGCGATATAGGCCAATACCTGGGCTACGGCGGTGTACAGTGCCACAGGTACCTCACCGTCTACTTGACCATGGCGGTAGAGCGCGCGGGCCAGAGGCGGCGCATCCAAGATGGGGACCCGCGCTTCTTGAGCGATCTCGCGGATCTTCAGGGCCAGGATGTCCACCCCCATGGCCACAATGCGTGGGGCCTGCATCGTTGCCTCGTCGTAGCGCAGAGCCACAGCGTAGTGCGTTGGGTTGACCACAATCACGTCCGCTTGGGGAACAGCCGACATCATTCGCGAACGGGACATGTTGCGCGCACGTCGCCGGCGCTCACCCTTCATGTGCGGATCGCCTTCGGATTCCTTGTGTTCCCGCTTGACCTCATCCAAGGTCATTCGAAGTTCCGAGTGATGCTTGAAAAGCTGCAGCGGCACGTCCACCAATGCCGAGATCACCGCGACCACCACCATTCCCAGAAGGCCTGCCGCAAACCACTCGAATCCAACCTCCAACCCCCGTTCCAGCGGCATACGGCTGAGGGGGTGCAATTCACTGACATGGCTGTAAACGTACCAGGTCGCGGTGCCCAGAAACCCCGCGGTCACCGCGATCACACGGCTGTGATCGGCCAAGTGACGCACTGCGAACAGTCGACCGATGCCGGCGAAGGGGTCGACTTTGGAGAATTTCGGCTCCAGTACCTGACCAGTGAGGTTCCAGCCGCCCACCACCACCGTAGCACTGGCGGTGAGCAAGGCCACACCACCTAAGACAGGTACCACCAACTGACCTCCGACCCAGGCACTTTCAAGCGCGCGGGGCACCATGCGCCCTGCGTCAAAAACCGAGGTTCGGTCAAAACGGAGACTGCTGGCCATCAGGTCGAGCGCCTGTTGGGATAACCATGGCCCCAGGGCCATGACCATTGCGACGAGCGCGCACAGCACCACGAGGTGAACCAGCTCGCGGGAACGGGCAACCTGCCCCTCCTCTCGCGCCTGCTGCAGGCGCCGCTCCGAGGCGGGTAGCTGTTTGTCTTCTCTGCTGGTTTCGGAATCTGACATGAGCGAATGCGATGATGGACACCATTATTCGCAGCAGGTCACCTTTCCGAAGTGCAGATCAAGCGGGCAAACGCCCGGCTATTCAGAAGCCTAGGCTCTCCAACATTTCATCGACTTGCGCCTGGTTGGACACGACGTCCACCCGGCCAGACGCATCGGCCACGGGGCCCTGCAAGCCCTCGGCCTGGATTTGCGCGCGTTCTTCTGGCGGAGTCGCGTCCAGCAGCAGCTGGACCAAGGAATCCTCCAAAGTGGTGGCGATCTCGACCACCTTGCGGATGGTTTGACCGGTCAGATCGTGAAAGTCTTGAGCCAGCATGATGTCCGTCAGTTGCGAGCCGACATCCTGCGCCGTACCTCGAACCGATCCAACAAAAGTTTTCATTTCTTGGCGCAAGACGGCGTCGTCTCCGGTGGCATCGAGCAGGACCTCCAGTCGGTTGGCCTCTTGGATCAGGGCATTCTGCTGCAGCTGCGCGTTGTCCACGGTATTGAGTACTTTCTCGGCGGCCTCTCCCGTCAGCCGAGCGATGAAGCTCAAGCGGGAGCGCGCGTCCGGCAGAGTACCGATGGAATGCTCAATTTGTTTGTCGTAGCCCAACTCTTTCAGCGCGTCGTGAAGGCTTCGGGTCAGGTTACCAATCCGTTGGAATACGTCGAACGGTTCGGGTGACTGGGGGTTCAGGGTGATGTCTGCCATGGTAGTCCCCAGTGATTCACGCCGTCAGCGCGTGTTTCTGCATGATTTTGTTTACCTTCTCATCCAGCGTGGCTTTGGTGAACGGCTTGACAATGTAGCCCGATGCCCCGTTCTTGGCCGCCAGAACGATATCTTCTTTGCGTGCCTCAGCCGTGACCATCAGCACCGGCAGGTTCTTCAACGCCTCCTCAGCGCGGATTTGCGCGAGCAGCTCAAAGCCATTCATGTTGGGCATGTTGATGTCGGTGACCACAAAGTCGAAATGGCCATTGCGCAGCTTCTGCAAGGCATTCACGCCGTCTTCCGCCTCGTCGGCGTTGGCATAACCCATTTCTTTCAGCAAATTGCGCACGATGCGGCGCATCGTGGAGAAATCGTCAACAATTAAAAACTTGAGGTCGGCGGGTGCGGTCATGGTCGGCTCCAGATCAGGCAAGGTCAAAAAATCAACGCTCGGGCGAGGCTGTGGCCGCGTCGGGCGTGGTGGCGGGGGTGGGAATGGCGCCCTGTTTTTGCAGTAACTGTTCGAGCGCCTGCGTCTCGGAGATCGGGGTTTCGCCGCTTCGGGTCCAGCGTTCTTCGCCGATTCGGCTGAGCACCAGGATGGAGATGCGGCGGTTCATCGGGTTATTGGGGTCGTTTTGGTCGTAGAGGGACGACGAACTCATGCCCAACACCCGCAATACGCGGTCATCATGCAGGCCTCCGGCCAACATCTCGCGGCGTGATGCGTTGGCGCGGTCAGAAGACAGTTCCCAATTGGAGTAACCGCGCTCGCCTCCGCTGTACGGCATGGCGTCGGTGTGCCCAGACAACACGATTTTTAAGCCGGTCTGATCCAACAGTGCGCCCATGCTGCGCAGGAATTCGCGCATGTGGTCTTTCACGTGAGCACTGCCGGCATCGAACATCGGCCGGCCTTGGTCGTCCACCACCTGGATGCGCAGACCATCGTTGGTTAAATCCATGCGAAGCTGGTTCTTCAAGGCCCCCAGTTTGGGATTTGACTGAACCGCCGCCTCAACCATGCGGGAGGCCTGGCGCATACGCGCCGCTTCTTTGTCCAGGACTTCATTACGCAGGGCTTGGAGATTCACACCCTTTTTGGCAGCTTCCACCTCGCCTTTGCGTATATTGCCGTTGGAGCGCGTCAGGTCGGTTCCTCCGCCTTTGATCAGGCTGGAACTGTCGCCAGAACCGGAGCCCCCGCCCAACGCCACTTTCAGTGGGCTCTGAAAATAAGCGGCGATCCCCTGCAGATCGCCCTGCGCGGTCGACCCCAGCAGCCACATGAGCAAGAAAAAAGCCATCATCGCGGTGACAAAGTCGGCATAAGCGATCTTCCAAGCGCCGCCATGGTGCCCACCATGCCCGCCTTTTTTGACACGTTTGATGATGATGGGCTGTTGTTTGCGACTGGACAGGGTCATGGGTTGGCTTTCGCGTCAGGCCGCTGGGGAGGCTTTTCGGCCCTTAACGTGGTCCTCCATTTCGGAGAAGCTGGGGCGTTCGGTGGAATACAGCACTTTGCGGCCGAACTCCAAGGCAACGGCCGGGGCGTAGCCCTGGACGCTGGCGAGCAGCGTGGCCTTGACGCATTGAAGTTCCTTGGTCGCCTCATCGGCCTTCTGACTGGCCAGGTTGGCCAGTGGCGACACGAAACCGTACGCCATCAGGATACCGAGGAAGGTTCCAACCAGGGCGCCGGCGATCATACCGCCCAACACTGCAGGTGACGCTCCCACCGAAGCCATGGTTTTGACCACGCCGAGCACCGCTGCAACGATGCCAAAAGCCGGGAGCCCGTCGCCGACCGACTGGATCGCGCCAGCGGGCACCATGGCCTCATGGTGGTGGGTCTCGATCTCTTGATCGATCAACGCCTCAATCTCGTGGGCATTCAGGTTTCCTGAGACCATCATGCGGAGGTAATCGGTGATGAACTCCATCAGGTGGTGATCGGCCTGCACGTTTGGGTACTTGGCGAAAAGGGCACTTTTACCGGGGTCGTCTATGTCGGCCTCAATCGCCATGAGACCGTCTTTGCGGGCCTTAGTGAGCACGTCGTAGAGCATGGACATCAGTTCCATGGAGCGCACCTTGGTGTACTTGGAGCCCTTGAGCAGATTGGGAACCGCTTTGATCGTTGCCTTGATGGTTTTTGTGCTGTTGCTGACCAAGAAGGCGCCAAGCGCTGCACCCACGATCACGAACAATTCGTGCGGTGCA
>CAZANT010000096.1:0-8512 GCA_964486575.1 uncultured Burkholderiaceae bacterium
GGCAACCCAGCAGGTCAAACACCGTGCTTCTTGAGCCAGTCGTTGGCCAGCTTTTGTGCGTACGTGGCGGCGGCCTTGTCGTAAGTGGGGCGGTAGTCGGCGTTGAAGCCGTGGTCCACATTGGGGAACACCACGATCTCTGAGCCGCTGGTGCCCTTGTTGACCAGGCCACGCATCTTCGCAATGGTTTCCTGCTTCACAAAAGCGTCAATGCCCGAGTACAGGCCGAGCACCGGCACCTTGACGTTGCTGGCGAAGTCGATGGGGTCTTGGGTGCGCAGGTTGCCGTCTTTCAGGCCTTCGAGCAAACCGTAATACGCAACTGCCGCCTTGAGCTTGGGATTGTGGTTGGCGTAGACCCAGGCGGTTCGGCCACCCCAGCAGTAACCCACCAGGCCAACCCTGTCAGCGTTGGCGTGGCCGCTGGCCTTGGCGAATGCCAGTGCGGCGTCCAGGTCACCGGTGACCTGCGCGTCGGGCACCTTGGACACCACGGTAGACAGGATGGTCTGGATGTCGGTCAGCTTGCTGACGTCACCCTGGCGCGCAAACATCTCCGGCGCGATCGCGTAGTAGCCCTGCTTGGCATAACGGCGGCACATGTCCTTGATGTGCTCGTGCACGCCAAAAATCTCCTGCACCACCAGAATCACCGGGTGCTTGCCGGCTTTGGCCGGGCGGGCCACATAGCCCGGGATCTTGCCGTCTTTTACCGGGATGCTCACCTCGCCAGCCACCAGGCCCTTGGTGTCGGTGGTGATGGTCTGGGCCGAGACCGGCAGCGTCGCCACAGCAAAACCGCTGGCCAGCGAAGTCATCACAAATCGGCGGCTCAGCGCGGTGGGGGCAGTGGATTCGGTGGCGCTGCCGTCGTGGGCGATGGGGTGGCGACCGTATTGCATCAAGTCCATGGTGTCTCCTGTTCGGGGTCTGTAGTCTGGCGTCGCAGTGTATGCCCGCCGCATGACCCGCGCGAAACCGGGACGCATGCCCCCGCGGGCCCGTGGGGTTTCCCTAGGTCGCGCGCGGCGGCGGCGCTGGCCTACATCCGCATGGCCCGTTGTCGGGCGGCGCGGGCCCGCGCAGTGGCTTAAGCTGGCGCATGACCCTGACTCGACCCTGGGCGCTTGGCGCTGGCCTGCTGCTCGTCACGCTGGCGCTGGCTGCCGCCGGGCTGGCCTGGTGGTTGCCCTCCAACGCGGTACTCGTGCAGCGCACCAGCGCGGCACTGGAAGCCGCGCTGGGCGTTCCGGTTCAGGTGGGAAGCCTGGAATGGGAACTGCTGCCCACGCCGCGCCTGGTGCTCAACACGCTCCGCACCGCCCAAACCCAACCCATCACCGTCGAGAAAATCACCGTGCGGCTGGACCTGCCCGCACTTTGGCAACGCCAACTGCAAATCCGGCGCGCCGACGTGCTGGGCGCGGTGGTACACCAGGCCTCGCTTGGCGTGAGGCAAGCGCACCGACTGGCGGCCAACGCCACGCCCATGGTTGGCGACTTTCAGCTGCACGCGCTGCCCTTGGTGAAGCTGGTGTTCACGGACGTGACCTGGGTCCCACGCAATGGCGTTGCGGCCCTGTACAACGGGCAAGCGGTGTTCGACCCCCACTGGCGGCCCCGAACCGCCGAATTGCAGCGCCCCGGCGCTCCCAACCCCACCACGCTGGCGGCCGTCCGACAGGGCGACGCCGACCGATGGGCCGTGCAGGCCCGCGTGGGGGGCGGTACCTTGAACGGCCATGTCGAACTCGCCACCGACGATCAGCCCGGTACCGCCCCGCAGCTCACACTCAACGGCGAGCTGCAGCCCCGCGGCATTGAGGTGGAACAGGCGCTGGCAGCCTTCAACCGCCGGTCGGTGGTGCGCGGCGCAGCCTCGGGCGAAACCACGCTGACCGCCCAGGGCGCGCACCTGGGCGAACTGGTGCAGTCGCTTCAAACCCGCACCCGCTTCACCGTGGCGCCGGCAACCCTGCTGAAATTCGACCTCGACAAAGCCATTCGCAGCGCCGGACGCGACAACGCCGGCCAGACCCTGCTCGACTCCGTCACCGGCCAGCTGGCGACCCGCAACACACCCACCGGCATGGTGCTGCAGTTCAGCGCGCTCAAGGCGCGTTCCGGCCGGCTCAGCGCCGATGGCCAGGCCACGCTGGCAAACCGGCAAATCGACGCCGACCTGGCGGTGGACCTGGTGGACGGTCTGGTCGGCATCCCGCTGCAGGTGCGAGGCCCGATGGACATGCCCCAGGTCTCGGTGCCGCCTGGCGCGGTGGCCGGTGCCGTGGTCGGCACGGCGGTGCTGCCCGGCGTGGGCACCGCCATCGGCGCCCGGGTGGGTTCGGGCATTGGCGGAGCGCTGCACAAGCTCTTTGGCAACGCCCCTGCCGATACCGCCTCGGCTCCGCGCAAGCCGTAACGACGCGCTGCAGCACTTTGTAGGGCGACTTATCATCGCAGCGAACCTTACTTGGCCCCGGCCTGCCCCATGAGCACCTTGTTTTCCCCGTACACCTTGCCGTCCCCGCGCGGCGGCCTGACCCTGGCCAACCGCGTGGTGGTGGCGCCCATGTGCCAGTACTCTGCACGCCTTGGCGAAGCCACCGACTGGCACCTCGCACACTGGGCCAGTCTGCTGAACAGCGGCGCTGGGCTGGTCACGATCGAAGCCACCGCCGTCACCGCCGAGGGTCGCATCACGCCCGACTGCCTCGGCCTGTGGGACGACCGCACCGAGCACGCACTGGGCAGCACCCTGGCCCGCGCACGGGCGCTCGCACCCAAAGTGCCGGTGTGCATCCAGCTGGCGCATGCAGGCCGCAAGGCCTCGAGCGCAGTGCCCTGGCAGGGCGGGCAGTTGCTGCCGACAGGCGAGGGCGGCTGGCCCACCGTGGCCCCTTCCGCCGTTCCGCAGTTGCCCGGCGAAACGCCCCCCACCGCACTGGACGACGCTGGCCTGCAGGGCGTGATTGACGCCTTTGTGGCGGCGGCCCAACGCGTCGACCGGCTGGGCATCGAGGCCATCGAACTGCACGCCGCGCACGGCTACCTGCTGCACCAATTTCTGTCGCCTCTGGCGAACCACCGCACGGACGCCCATGGCGGCAGTTTTGACAACCGCATCCGCTTCCCGCTGGCCGTTTTCAACGCCGTGCGTCACGCGTACAGCGGCGTGCTCGGCGTGCGTGTGTCCGCCAGCGACTGGGTCGAGGGCGGCTGGGATGTAGATGAGACCAGCGCCTTCGCGCAGCACCTTAAGGCCGCCGGCTGCGACTTCATCCACGTGTCGTCGGGCGGGGTGTCGCCACAGCAGAAAATCGCCATCGGCCCCGGCTACCAGCTTCCGTTCGCGCGGCAAATCAAGCAGCAGTCGGGACTGCCCACCACCGCGGTCGGACTGATCACCACCGCCCAGGAGGCCGAAGCGGTGGTCCAGTCGGGCGACGCCGACCTCGTCGCACTGGCCCGGGCCTTCCTTTACAAGCCCCGCTGGGCCTGGGAGGCCGCCGCCGCGCTCGGCGATCAGGTCGAGGCCAGCGCGCCGTACTGGCGCTGCCTGCCGCGCGAAGCACAAGCCGTGTTTGGCAAGGTGCGCATCGGCCAACGCTGAGGCGCCCCCAGCCGCCGTTTGTCGCGCAGGTGGCCTGCGACAACGTGTTCCCCGTGGACAATTCTGGCCTCGTTTGCCACCGACCTCGCCCCATGCACCCGGCCCCTATTCGTCGTCTTGCCACGCTCAGCAGCCTGATGCTGGGTGCCTGCGTGCACGCGCCACCGCCGCCCCCACCACCGCCTCCGCCGGCTCCGGTGACCCTGCCGGCACCAGTGGAAGCCGAGCCCAGCGTGCCACGTCAGGCGCTGCCCACGCGCTACATGGTCAGCGTCACCGCCCTCAGCGACGCCGATGCCCTGGGACCGGTGGTGGAAATGCCGGTGCCAACCAGTGGCGGCACCACCCAACACGCCCACGCGCCGACGGGGCGCCCGATTGCGGCACCCAGCGTGCGCTGCCAGGCCGTCCGCAGCCGCGATGCGGTCGAAGAAAAAATCACCATCAGCTGCCGCAACACCGACCGCCGCACACAAACCGTGTTTCTGCAGGTCAACGCCACCGGCATGTCGGGGGTGCCGTCGGCGAGCAGGGGACATGTGCTGGCGCCCAAAGGCGAGCGGGTGCTGGCCACCCTGGTCACCACCCACCGGCCCGCGCTGGCCGAGATTTGGTACACCCACCAACCGCAACGTTGATGCTTTGACTTCCAACTTTGCCCCACCCCCGCAGACGGCACAATTGGCAAGCCAGACCGGGCTTTTCCGGGGGTCTGGGCCCCACCGCTTGACGGATACTCCACGCCACCGTTCCCGCACCTGCTCCACCGACGTATGACCCTGGGCCGCCTCCCACTCGCCGCACTCCTGCTCCTCGGCCTTGCCGGCTGCGCTTCGGCACCGCCCGAGCCGCCGCCTGCAACGCCCAAGCCTTACTTGTTCGGGACCCCGTTGCTGCGCCCGGCGCCGGCACAGACCACTGCACCACCTGCACCACCTGCACCGGCCACCGTACCGGCACCGATGGCCGCGCCCAAACCGGCGGCGGCGGTTGCAGAGGCACCAGCACCACCTGCGGCTGCAGCTTCGGAGGCCAGCGTCAAAGTGGCCGCGCCCGACGAGAAGCCAGTGGCCCCCGAGAAACCCGAAGCGGCGGCCAGTGCCGAACCCGAACCTCTGGAATTGCCCACCCGCAAAATTGCCACGGTCGTGCCCCCGCCCTGGAACTACCGCCCACCGGTGGTGCTGCCACCGCCACCCCCGCCACAAATGCCGGAGCCCGTCACCATCAAGTCCAGCAACGTGATCGCCTGCGAAGCCCGCCGCACGCTGGAAGGCGAGGAACAGCGCACCAGCATCACCTGCCGCAACGGCAGCCCCATGCGCCAAACGGTGTACCTGCGCATCCAGGCCAGCAACGTGGCCGGCCTCCCCTCGCCCGAAGCAGAGCGCAACGGCCACCTGCTCAACCCCGGCGAGACGCGCACCCTGGTCGCACTGGCGGTGGTCGCGCAGCCGGCACAGGTCGCCTTCACCTACAGCCACCAACCGCGCCCGTGACCGCACCCGCGTTCATCCCGCAGATCCGTCTGTACCAGGACTGGCTGCGCGACCAACGCGGCCTGCACTTTGCCAACTACGCCGCGCTGTGGGCGTGGTCGACCGAGGACCTGAACGCCTTCTGGCAAAGCATCTGGGACTACTTTGAGGTGCAGTCCCCGACACCCCACAGCACGGTGCTGGTGAAGCGCACCATGCCGGGCGCGGAGTGGTTCCCTGGTGCGCAGGTGAACTACGCGCAACAGGTTTTTCGGCATGTCGCTGCCGCTGAGGCGGCGGGCCTGCCGGCCCTGGTGAGCCGCAACGAGAAGGGCGCGCACCGAGAACTCTCATGGCCTGAGCTGAAGCGCCAGGCAGCGTCGCTGGCGCTGCACCTCAAGGCACAGGGTCTTCAACCCGGCGACCGGGTGGCCGCCTACCTGCCCAACATACCCGAGACGATGGTGGCGTTTCTGGCGGTGGTGAGCCTGGGCGGCATTTGGAGCATTTGCGCGCCCGACATGGGCACGGCGGCCGTTCTCGACCGCTTCCAACAAATCGAACCCAAGGTGCTGATTGCCTGCGATGGCGTGACCTACGCCGGCCGCGACATCGACCGCCGCACTGTGCTGGCCGAGCTGCGCGCGGCGCTGCCCAGCGTGTCGCATGTGGTGGTGCATTACGAGTTAAACGCTACGGAATCAATAGCTGACTCGGTAGATTTTTCCACAGCGTGCAAACGAAATGATGCTGAAACGGCAGGTTTTGAGCCCCTCTGGCTTCCGTTTGACCACCCGCTGTGGATCGTCTATTCCAGCGGCACCACCGGCCTGCCCAAACCCATCGTGCACGGCCACGGCGGCACGGTGCTGGTGGCGCTGCAGCTCAAGGTGCTGCACAACGACATCGGCTGCAGCTACGAGGCCAACAGCTTTGGCGAGCGCTACCACTGGTACAGCTCCACCGGCTGGGTGATGTGGAACGCGCAGATGAGCGGCCTGCTGAACGGTACCACCTGCGTGCTGTACGACGGCAACCCGGGTGGCAGCAAAGACAAACCCGACTGGACCACCCTGTGGCGCTTCGCCGCCGAAACGGGCGTGACATTCTTCGGTGCCGGCGCCGCGTTCTATGCCAACTGCATGAAGGCAGGTGTCGACCTGGTCGGGCTGACCCGCTTGAACTCGATTCGCGCCTTGGGCAGTACCGGCTCACCGCTGAGTGAAGAGGCGCAACGCTGGGGCACCGAACAAATGGCCCGCGTGGGCGTGCCCGAGATCTGGTGGTGCAACATCAGTGGGGGAACCGACTTTGCGGGCGCCTTCATCGGCGGCCACCGCGAACTGCCCTTGGTGCCCGGCGAAATGCAGTGCCGCTTGCTGGGCTGCGCGGTCGAGTCGTGGGACGAGCAGGGCGCGCCGGTCATTGGCGAGGTGGGCGAACTGGTCTGCACCGCGCCCATCCCGTCGATGCCGCTGTACTTCTGGGGCGACCAAGGCAACCAGCGCTACCTGTCAAGCTACTTCGACATGTACCCCGGCGTTTGGCGCCATGGCGACTGGCTGAAGATCACCACCGACGGCGGCTGCACCATCTACGGCCGCTCGGACGCCACCATCAACCGCCACGGGCTGCGCATGGGCACCAGCGAGCTGTACCGCGCGGTGGAAGCGCTGCCCGAAGTGCTCGACTCCATGGTGGTTGATCTGGAATACCTCGGCCGCGAGAGTTACATGCCGCTGTTCGTCGTGCTGCGCGAGGGGGTGGTTCTGAACGACGCGCTCACCGCCCGGCTCAACCAGGCCATCAAGACCGCGCTCAGCCCGCGCTTTTTGCCCAACGCGATTTTTCAGGTGCCCGAGGTCCCGCGCACGCTCTCCGGCAAAAAGCAGGAGCTCCCGATCAAAAAGCTGCTGCTTGGCCAGCCCATCGACAAGGTGGTCAACCGCGACGCGATGGCCAACCCCGGCTGCCTGGGCTGGTACGTGGACTTTGCGCAGCGCCGGAAAATGGATTGACAAGAAAAAGCCCCGGCCCGTGTGAACGGACCGGGGCAAGAGCGGCCAGAGAACCACGCCCGAGGAGAGAAGAGGGCGTCACAGCGCGGGACTGTCCTGAATGATTCAGAAGAGGTAGCAGGGCGTGCCCGGCTGTGACAGAAACACTTGGCAGCGGCGGGGGGGTAATTGCATGCTGGCCATGGGTCGTATTAAACGCCTGCCGTGGTGGCGTCAAGGCGCGAACAGCGGCGGGAAATCCGCGCACTTGTACGGCATGGTCGGCTTCGACGGGTTCAAGATGCTGGGTGGTACCGGCGCAGGGCCAGCGCGGCAACGGGGCTTGCAACAAACGCAAAACCAATGCCTTCGTTATAATCCAACCGTTCGATTCGCTAACCGCTTCATGAATCGGCACGATCAAGCAGCCCCAGGTCACACCTTGGCCGCTCTTTTGCCCAAGCGCCTAGCGGGCCTCTGGCCACATCGGCAACCGCGCGTCAGCATCCGCACCTTTCGGTGCCTCCGCTTGGCTCGCACCGCTACCCCAATGAACAGGATCCCTCGTTAATGGCAAAAGAAGAACTGATTGAAATGAATGGCAAAGTGTCCGAAGTGCTTCCCGACTCGCGCTTCCGCGTGACGCTGGACAACGGCCACGAACTCGTCGCCTACACCGGCGGCAAAATGCGCAAGAACCACATCCGCATCATTGCTGGCGACGCTGTGTCGCTGGAACTCTCTCCCTACGACCTGACCAAGGGTCGCATCACGTTCCGCCACATCGCTGGCCGCGGCCCAGCGCCGTCGTCGGCTCCGCGTCGCCGCTAACCACCCGCCGCGCTACAGCGGGTGCTCGGTGTAGAACCGGCCCCCGTGAAACAGCAGCGGCGCTGCGTCAGACAAGTGGGTGCAACGCGTCACCTCGCCCACAAAAATCACATGGTCCCCTTCCTCGTAGCGGCTGCGGTTGACGCATTCGAACGTGGCAATCGCGCCCGCCAAAAGTGGCGCACCACCGGCGCCTGACACCGTCTCCACCCCCACCCAGCGGTCGGCCACGCGGCTGGCAAAACGCTCAGCCAGCGCCTGTTGCGCCACGCCCAGCACGTTTACCGCATAGTGGGTGCAGCCCTGGAACGCGGCCAATGCGCTCGCCGTACGCGACAAACTCCACAGCACCAGCGGCGGGTTGAGCGACACCGAATTGAACGAGTTCACCGTCATGCCCAGCGGGGTGCCGTCTGCCTGGCGGGTCGTGACGATGGTGACGCCGGTGGCAAACATGCCCAAAGCGGCTCGAAATTCGCGGGCACTGAAACCAGGCGGCGGGGCCACGGGCGCGTCTGTGGCAACACCACCGGACAACAGCGCTTCGGCCGAGGAAACGATAGCTTTCATCCAGCCATTATTGTGGAAGCCCA
>CAZANT010000097.1:0-8508 GCA_964486575.1 uncultured Burkholderiaceae bacterium
GCGAAGTTATCAAAAAAGCGGGTGAATTGCTGCGATCTTCCGCCAACACCGGTGATATCAATTTCTTTGGCAATGTTGAAGGCAACGATATCTTCAAAGGCAAGGTCGATATCGTGGTTTGCGATGGCTTTGTCGGCAACGTGGCGCTGAAAACCAGCGAAGGCCTTGCGTCGATGATTGGTGATTTTCTTAAAGATGAGTTTTCTCGCACTATTTTTAGGAAAATCGGTGCTTTCTTCGCTTATCCAGCCCTCTTGGCCTTGAAAAAGCGCGTTGACCACCGGCGTTACAACGGTGCCGCATTGTTGGGGTTGCGCGGGCTGGTGTTCAAAAGCCATGGTTCGGCCGACGCGTTTGCCTTCGAGCAGGCTTTGAACCGCGCGTATGATGCGGCCCGGAACAACCTGCTGGCACGGGTACAGGCAAGGATTGCGCGCGCGGCGCCCCTGTTGCTGCCGGTGGGGGTGGCCGAACCTGCTGAGACGGCACTCGCTCAGCCAACACACTAGAACATGAGACGCTATTCCCGCATCGCCGGTACCGGCAGCTATTTGCCACCCCGCCGACTCACCAATGCCGACCTCGCGACAGAGTTGGCCGCGCGCGGTGTGGAAACTTCGGACGAGTGGATCGTTGAGCGCACCGGCATCCAGGCTCGCCACTTCGCTGCCCCGGATGTGTGCAGCAGCGACCTTGGGTTTGAGGCGGCCAAAAACGCATTGCAGGCGGCTGGCCGCAGCGCCTCCGAGATCGATCTGATCATCGTCGCGACTTCCACGCCAGACATGGTTTTCCCATCCACCGCTTGCATCCTGCAGCACAAGCTGGCGCAATCGTCGGAAGCTGCACGCGGTATTGCGGGTTGCCCAGCCTTTGACGTGCAGGCGGTGTGCAGCGGTTTCGTCTACGCACTCAGCGTGGCCGACGCAATGATCCAGACCGGTGCCGCCAACCGGGCACTGGTGGTCGGGGCGGAGGTGTTCTCTCGCATCCTTGACTTCACCGACCGCACCACCTGCGTGTTGTTCGGCGATGGCGCCGGTGCGGTGGTGCTCGAAGTGTCGGACACTCCCGGGATTCTGGCCACCGATTTGCACGCCGACGGCAAACACGTGGGCATTTTGTGTGTGCCGGGCAACGTGTCTGGCGGACAGGTGATCGGCAGTCCGCTGCTCACGATGGACGGGCAGGCGGTTTTCAAACTCGCCGTGGGCGTTTTGGAAGATGCGGCCCGCGCCACGCTGGCCAAGGCCAATCTGACCGATGCCGACATCGACTGGCTGATTCCGCACCAGGCCAACATCCGCATCATGCAAAGCACAGCAAAAAAGCTGAAGCTGCCGCTGTCCAAACTGATCGTCACGGTGGACCAGCATGGCAATACCTCGGCCGCGTCCATTCCCCTGGCGCTCGACGCCTCGGTGCGCAGCGGCAAGATCAAAACCGGCGACACGCTCATGCTGGAAGGCGTTGGGGGGGGATTCACCTGGGGCGCAGTGCTCCTAAATTTGTAGCCTGTTCGTCAGGTTTTACCCTGGCTCGGACATGATTTAGTCTGAAGTTCAGCAAAAAACACGCATGAAACCTTTTGCATTTGTATTTCCCGGTCAAGGCTCGCAGTCGGTGGGCATGCTCGACGCCTGGGGCGACCACCCGGTGGTGCGCGACACATTGAAAGAAGCGTCCGAAGCCCTCGGCGAAGACATCGGGCTGCTGATCCAGCAGGGCCCCAAGGAGGCATTGGCGCTGACCACCAACACCCAGCCGGTGATGCTGGTGGCCGCGGTGGCGACTTACCGTGCCTGGCGAGCCGAAGGCGGCGCCACCCCGGCCGCGGTGGCGGGCCATTCGCTTGGTGAATATTCGGCCCTGGTGGCGGCCGAGTCGCTGACCCTGGCCGATGCCGTGCCGTTGGTGCGTTTTCGCGCCCAGGCCATGCAGGACGCCGTGCCGGTGGGTACCGGTGCCATGGCTGCCGTGCTGGGCATGGACGCTGCCAAAGTCATTGCGCATTGCCGTGAGGTGACCCAAGGCTTCGGTCCTGGCAGCGCCGAAGTGGTGGAGGCCGTTAACTTCAATGACCCGGCGCAGACGGTGATTGCCGGCAGCAAGATGGCGGTTGAAAAAGCCTGCGAAGTGGTGAAAGCGGCCGGCGCCAAACGCGCGCTGCCTTTGCCCGTGTCAGCACCCTTCCATTCCAGCCTGATGCAGCCAGCCGCTGAAAAGCTGCGGGGCAAACTTGCCAACGTGGCGCTGTCAGCGCCCAAAGTTCCGCTGGTCAATAACATCGACGTGGCGGTGGAAACCGACGTCGACCGCATCCGCGACGCGCTGGTGCGACAGGCCTTTGGCCCGGTGCGTTGGGTCGAGTGTGTGCAGGCCATCAAGGCGCGTGGCCTGACGACGCTGGTGGAATGTGGCCCTGGCAAGGTGCTCGCGGGCCTCACCAAACGGGTCGACGCCGAGTTGACCGGCCTCGCGTTGTATGACCCGGCAAGTCTGGCCGACGTGAAAGGGCAACTGGCATGAGCGCAACTTCGTTTTCGGGTCAGGTGGCCTTGGTCACCGGCGCCTCGCGCGGCATTGGCGCGGCCATTGCGCATGGGCTCGCCGCGCAGGGGCTGAAAGTCATCGGCACCGCCACTTCCGACGAGGGCGCCGCCAAAATCAGCGCCACGCTCTCGGCGTTTCCGGGCTGCCGCGGTGCCAACCTGAATGTGAACGACGCCGCGGCGGTGGAATCATTGGTGGACGCCATCGTGAAAGAACACGGCGGCCTGCAGGTGCTCGTAAACAATGCCGGCATCACCCGCGACATGCTGGCGATGCGGCTCAAGGACGACGACTGGGACGCGGTGCTCGACACCAACCTCAAGGCGGTGTTCCGCCTCAGCCGCGCCGTGATGCGCACCATGATGAAACAGCGCTACGGACGTATCGTCAGCATCACCAGCGTGGTCGGTGCCTCTGGTAACCCCGGCCAAGCCAACTATGCGGCCGCCAAAGCCGGCGTGGCGGGCATGACACGTGCACTGGCGCGCGAGCTGGGCTCGCGCAACATCACCGTCAACTGCGTGGCCCCCGGCTTTATTGCCACCGACATGACCGCCAGCTTGCCGGAAGAGCAGCACAAGGCCTTGCTGAGCCAGATTCCGTTGGGCGCCTTGGGCAAACCCGAGGACATTGCGCACGCAGTGGCGTATTTGGCCTCCCCACAAGCCAGCTACGTGACAGGTCAGGAATTGCACGTCAACGGGGGCATGTACATGGCCTGATGGCCGTCAGTACGCTTCATTTTGGGCCGATTGTCCGTTCGGCTGGCCGGTTTTAGGGAATGGCCCCTAGGCCAGCTAAAATCACGGATTGTTTTACAACCCTCCGAGGGAACCATGAGCGATATCGAAGTACGTGTCAAAAAAATCATTGCCGAACAACTCGGCGTGGAAGAGTCCCAGGTCACCAATGAAAAAGCCTTCGTGGCCGACCTCGGTGCCGACTCGCTCGACACGGTGGAACTGGTGATGGCGCTCGAAGACGAGTTTGGCATTGAGATTCCGGACGAAGACGCCGAGAAGATCACCACCGTGCAAAACGCCATCGACTACGCCAACGCCCACTCCAAGGCCTGACGCTCACCACGCTGTGCTGCACAGCGTTGGGTGAACTTGGTGGCTGCAGCGCGCTGTGTTGGATCGCAGGGCCCGCGGCTATTTCCATTGGTTTTCTGAATTCACACAGACATATGTCCCGTCGTCGCGTTGTCGTCACCGGTCTGGGCTGTATCAGCCCCGTGGGCAACACGGTGGTCGATGCCTGGGCCAACTTGTTGGCCGGCCAATCTGGCATCGACCTCATCACCAAGTTTGATGCGTCGAGCTTCGCCTGCAAGATTGCGGGTGAGGTGAAAAATTTCCCGCTGGAAAGCTACATCAGCGCGAAAGAAGCGCGCTCGATGGACACCTTTATCCACTACGGCATTGCCGCAGCCGCCCAGGCCGTGGCCGACGCCGGCCTGCCTACTGGCGAAGCTTTGTCCGAAGAATTGGCCGCGCGCATCGGTTGCGTGATCGGTTCTGGCATCGGCGGCTTGCCGATGATTGAAGAAACCCACACCGAGCTGATGAACCGCGGCCCACGCCGCATTTCGCCGTTCTTCGTGCCCGCGTCGATCTCCAACATGATTGCCGGCCATGTGTCGATGCGCAACGGCTTCAAGGGCCCGAACATCGCCATCGTCACCGCCTGCACCACCGGCCTGCACTGCATTGGCGACGCCGGTCGCATGATCGAGTACGGTGACGCCGACGTGATGGTCGCCGGGGGCTCAGAATCCACCGTGTCGCCCTTGGGCATCGGTGGTTTTGCCGCGATGCGCGCGCTGTCCACCCGCAACGACGATCCCAAAACTGCGTCCCGCCCCTGGGACAGGGACCGCGACGGGTTCGTGTTGGGTGAGGGCGCCGGCATGCTGGTGCTGGAAGAGTACGAGCATGCCAAGGCCCGCGGCGCCAAGATTTATGCCGAATTGGCGGGGTTCGGGATGAGTGCCGACGCCGGGCACATGACCGCCCCCAACATGGATGGCCCACGCCGGGCGATGCTGCTGGCACTGCGCAACGCCGGTGTGAACCCCGACCAGGTCGACTACCTGAATGCGCACGGCACCTCCACCCCGCTGGGCGACATCAACGAAAGTAACGCCATCAAGGCTGCGCTCGGTGACCATGCCAAGAACATCGTCGTCAACTCCACCAAGTCGATGACCGGGCATTTGCTCGGTGGTGCTGGTGGCATCGAAAGTGTGTTCACCGTGTTGGCACTCCACCACCAGAAAAGCCCGCCCACCATCAACATCTTCAATCAGGACCCGGAATGTGACCTGGACTACTGCGCCAACACCGCGCGGGACCTGAAGATCGACGTGGCGGTGAAAAACAACTTCGGCTTCGGTGGGACCAACGGGACGCTTGTGTTCAAGCGCCTCGTTTGATCTGGCCGGTCACTGCCGTCATGCACCACGCCCCATCGGTTCAGTACCCGGTGGGGCGTTCGCGTTTTGCGGTCGCTGTGGTCGTCTGTCTGTGGTCGCTGGGCGCGTTCGCGGCAGTGGGTCAGGCTTGGCAAACGGGTGGTTTGGGCGGGCTGGTGCTCCTGACGGGTGGTAGCGTCTTGCTGGCCGGTGCGATCGCGTGTTGGTATCTGCGGCAAACGCCTGTCGGCGCACTGCGCTGGGATGGCGAGTCTTGGTATTGGCTGCCAGCGTCACCGTCTCCTGGCGCATGCTCCGTACCCCTGACGACACCGCCCCAAGTGAGTCTTGACTTGCAACTCGTGTTGCTGCTCAGCCTGAACGCCAAGGGTCAGCGAGCCTGTTGGTTGTGGCTGGAGCAGTCCCAGTTACCAGACCGTTGGGACGACCTGCGACGCGCCTTATTCTCCAAAAGGCAGGGCGCGCCGGAAATTGACAGCGCGTCTTGGCCCGTGAAAGGCCCGGTGTGACGCTGCCGCCCGCCCCTCCTGCGCCGCCCGCTCTAACCCCCCCCGACAGTGACCTGATGTTGGTCGAGCGAACTGTGGCCGGTGACAACCGCGCATTCGATCTGCTCGTCATCAAGTACCAGCGCCGCATAGAGCGGCTGATTGGCCGCATGGTGCGCGATGCCGAACTCGTAGAGGACATTGCCCAGGAAACCTTCATCCGGGCTTACCGGGCCTTGCACCAGTTCCGGGGGGACGCGCAGTTCTATACCTGGCTGTACCGGATCGCCGTAAACACCGCCAAGAAAGCGCTGGTCGACATGCGGCGCGACCCGCTGATTTTTGAGAACACCTTCAAATCGGGCAGCGACGACGATGAAACTTACCGCCCGGAACACGAACTAACCACCACCGAGACGCCAGAAGCCTTGCTGGCGAGCCGGGAAATTGCTGCGATGGTCAACGCAGCCATGGAGGCATTGCCGGAAGACTTGCGCCAAGCCGTGACCTTGCGCGAAATTGAAGGTTTGAGTTATGAAGAGATTGCCGACGCCATGAGCTGCCCGATTGGCACCGTTCGGTCGCGCATTTTCAGGGCGCGAGAAGCGATCTCGGCCAAGGTGAAACCGCTGCTGGACAACCAGTCCGGTAAGCGCTGGTGAGTTTTTTGAATTGTGTCGGCAACCGCTAAGGTCCTGTATGAAGTCAACCACCGCCACCCCTGAACGCCAACGTGAGTGGATGTCTGCCCTTGCAGACGGCCAACTGCATGGTGATGAGTTCACCCAGGCCATGGACGCGCTGTCCGAAGGGGACGTTGCGCGCGACAGCTGGCACACCTACCACCTGATCGGCGACGCCTTGCGGGCGGAAAAGGTCGCGGGCACCACCCTGCATGACAAGGCCTTTCTACGCGCGGTGCAGCAGCGGCTGGCAGCCGAACCAGCCTGGCCGCGTGCGCTGGTGTTGCCTGTCTCATCCAAGGCCGCCACCTTGCCCTCGACCGTGTCTGAGCCGGCGGCCAACGACGCGGTCTGGCGTTGGAAACTGGTCGCCGGGTTTGCCTCTGTGGCTGTGGTGGGTGTGGTTGGGTGGAACTTGGCCAGCCAGTACCTCGGCGCGCCCTCGGCGGCTGTGCTGGCCCAGGGTACGACCCAGCAGACTATCCAGGTGTTGACCCCCCAGGGCATGCTGTTGCGCGACCCGCAACTCGACGACCTGCTGGCCGCCCACAAACAGCATGGAGGTGCGTCTGCGCTGCAAACGTCCACCGGTTTTCTGCGCAACGCGACCTTTGACGCGTCAGCGCGCTGATCTGGCCTCCTGAACCGAATCTGACATGAATTTTCAGTCTTTTCGTGCTCTAGCCTTTTTGTTTTCTGGCTTCGCAGCTGCGAATTTTGTAGCTGCCGGTGGGGTGGACGCGCCACCCGAGCGGGCCCGTGTCGCACTGCCCGACAACCGTTCGGTGAACGAGTGGTTGATGCGCATGCACGAGGCCTCGCGCCGACGTGCTTATGTGGGAACCTTTGTTGTGACCTCGGCGGGCAACATGTCCGCCGCCCGCATCTGGCATGTGTGCGACGGCGAACAGCAAATGGAGCGGGTCGAATCGCTCACAGGCGCGCCCCGCTCGACCTTTCGCCACAACGACCAGGTCGTTACCTTCCTGCCCGAAACCAAGGTCGTGCGTACCGAGCGGCGCGAGGCCAGCGGCCTGTTTCCCAACCTGTCGTTGAGCGGCAACCGCAGCATTGCCGACCACTACACCGCCCAGCCGACCAAGGTCGCCAACACCGACCGTGTGGCGGGTTTTCACACCGAGCAACTGCTGTTGACGCCCAAGGACAAACTGCGTTTTGGCTACCGCATCTGGAGTGAAAAAAAAACCGGCCTGGTCGTCAAATTGCAGACGCTGGACGCCGATGGACAGGTGCTGGAGCAGTCGGCATTTTCTGAGTTGCAAATGGACGCACCGGTACGCATGGACCGTCTGGCCCAGATGATGGGCCGCACCGAGGGCTACCGGGTCGAGAATGTCAGTCTCGCCAAAACCACGCCCGCTGCCGAGGGCTGGACGCTCAAATCCCCCATCGCTGGCTTCAGCCCGGTGAGCTGTTACAAACGACCGGCAGCCGCGATGCCAGCCCAAGAGGGTGCCATGCAGTGGGTCTTCTCGGATGGTCTCGCGGCGGTGTCTTTGTTTGTTGAAATTTACGACCCGCAACGCCATGTACAGGAAGTCACGTCATCCCTGGGTGCCACCCAGACCCTGACCCGCCGCCTGAGTTTGAAGGCCGGCGACAAGGCCAGTGATTGGTGGTTGACGGCCGTGGGCGAGGTTCCTGCAAAGACGCTGCAGGCATTTGCACAAAGTCTCGAACGCACGAAGTAATTGTTTTTTGAAAGCTGACCGATGAATCCTATTGAATGGAAAAAAGCCCGCTCCTACCTGTTGGTGGTGGCCGTGGCGATGGCAGCAACCGTCGCCCTGATGCCGACCAAACCCATTTCGGCCCAGTCCGCCGGACCGGCCGTCGGCGGCCCGCGTGGTTTACCGGACTTCACAGAGTTGGTGGAGCAACTTGGCCCGTCGGTGGTCAATATCCGCACGGTCGAGAAAGTCAAGGTGGGTGCGTCGGGCTCGGAAGACGAAATGCAGGAGTTGTTCCGCCGCTTCTTCGGCGACCGCGTCCCCAACATGCCCCGGCCCAACCCCCGTGGCCCGCAGCCAGACGAAGAGCGCCAGCAGCCGCGCGGCGTGGGTTCCGGCTTCATTCTCACCGCCGATGGGTTTGTCATGACCAACGCCCACGTGGTGGACGGCGCCGATGAGGTGGTGGTCACGCTGACCGACAACCGCGAGTTCAAGGCCCGCATCATCGGTGCCGACAAGCGCACCGACGTGGCGGTGGTGAAGATCGAGGCGACCGGCCTGCCGGCCGTGCGTATTGGCGATGTGAGCCGCCTGAAGGTGGGCGAGTGGGTCATGGCCATCGGCTCACCGTTCGGCCTCGAAAACACGGTCAC
>CAZANT010000098.1:0-8439 GCA_964486575.1 uncultured Burkholderiaceae bacterium
GGATCTTGCCCAGGTTGTGGTCCATGCGCACCACGTCCAGCCACTTGGCGTCGGGGGTAACCATGCGCCAGCTGGCCAGGTTGTCCAGCGCGGTGCCCCACAGCACCGCCTTTTTGCCCCCCGCGTTCATGGCGATGTTGCCGCCAATGCACGAAGCTTCCGCCGACGTTGGGTCCACCGCGAACACGAAACCGCCGCGCTCGGCCGCATCGGACACGCGCTGGGTCACCACGCCGGCCTCGGTCCACACCGTGGCCACTGGTTGGGCATGGCCCGGCAGGCTGACCAACTCGACCTCGGTCATGGCCTCGAGTTTTTCGGTGTTGATGACTGCACTGCGCCAGGTCAGCGGTACGGCGCCGCCGGTGTAGCCGGTGCCGCCCCCCCGCGGGATGATGGTCAGCCCGAGGTCAATGCAGCCCTTCACCAAGCCAGCCATCTCTTCCTCGGTGTCGGGGGTCAGCACCACGAAGGGGTACTCCACCCGCCAATCGGTGGCGTCGGTCACGTGGCTGACGCGGCTCAGGCCGTCGAACTTGATGTTGTCCTTGGCGGTGCACTTGCCCAGGGCGCGCTGGGCCTGGCGACGAAGGTTCGCCGCTTCGGTAAACATGGCGTCAAATGCGGACACCGCCTGGCGGGCTGCGGTGAGCAGTTGGCCCACGGCGTCATCGCGGCCTGGGTCCGCTTCGGGCGTGCGTCGCTTTTCCACCTCGCCCAGTCGGTGCTGCAGGGCTTCCACCAATTGGCGGCGACGTTTCGGGTTGTCAAGCAGATCGTCCTGCAGGTAAGGATTGCGCTGGACCACCCAGATGTCACCCAGCACCTCGTACAGCATCCGGGCCGAGCGGCCGGTGCGGCGCTCGTCGCGCAGTTGGTTCAACACATCCCAAGCCGCTTCGCCCAACAGCCGGATCACGATCTCCCGGTCGGAGAACGAGGTGTAGTTGTAGGGGATTTCGCGCAGGCGAGGTTGCTCGGCCGTGGCAGCCAGCAGTTGGGTCAGGGGTGTGGGGGCGTTCATTTTTGAATAAAAGCCAGCAACAACCGCATGCCGTTGCCGGGCATCGATTTTACCGCGCCGCAGCAAATCCATGCGGCCGTGGGGAGGTGGCCCTAGCGCTGGGCTCGGCGACCACCCAGCAGCCATTGCGCGGTGCCGCAGCCCAGGACCAGCAAGGCGTAGCTGACCAATTTGCCATCCACACCAAAAAACCACAGCCCGGCGAGCAAACCAAGGCCACCAGCACCGGCCACCACGCCCCAGCGGACCAAAACGGAGCGCCAGGTCGATGTCCGTTTGCGGCTGAAACCCGACAGGAGCGAAAACACCGTCGCGACGAAAAGTGCCGGGGCCAGGAAGTTAAGGCTGTGGTTGAGGGCGCTGAGGGTGTCCATGTCGGTTCGGGGTCACCCGCTTGCAGATAACCGTGGCCGTCTTTAGGATGAGGCTCTGATTTTATAATTCTTCGATGACAGTCTGGGCCTTGGGCATCAACCACACGACTGCGCCACTGGACTTGCGCGGGCGTTTTGCCTTTGCTGTTGAGCAACTCAACCCGACTTTGCGCGCACTGCAGGCCTCTTGGACCGACCGGAATGCGCCCCAGGCCGAAGCGGCCATTCTGTCGACCTGCAACCGCACCGAAATCTACGGCGCCGGTCAGCAACCGCATATTGAACACACCATATCCTGGCTGGCGCAGAGCGGTGGTGTGGCGCCCGACGTGCTGCGCTCGCACACGTACACACTGCAGGACGGGCTGGCCGCTCGCCATGCGTTCCGCGTCGCCAGCGGGCTGGACTCCATGGTGCTGGGCGAGCCGCAGATCCTCGGCCAGATGAAAGACGCCGTGCGAGTGGCCGACGAGGCCGGCGCCTTGGGCACCACACTGAACCAGTTGTTTCAACGTTCGTTTGCGGTGGCCAAAGAAGTGCGCAGTTCGACCGAAATCGGCGCGCATTCCATCAGCATGGCTGCAGCCGCCGTGCGGCTGGCGGGCCAATTGTTCGAGGACCTTGGCAAGATCCGGGTGCTGTTTGTGGGCGCTGGCGAGATGATTGAGCTGGCCGCCACCCACTTTGCGGCCAAGTCGCCCAAGTCAATGGCGATTGCCAACCGCACCTTGGAGCGCGGTGAAAGTCTGGCCAGCCGCTTTGGCGCCGAAGTCATGCGTTTGGGGGACCTGCCCGACCGCCTGCACGAATTTGACGCGGTGGTCAGTTGCACCGCCAGCACCCTGCCCATCATCGGCTTGGGCGCGGTGGAGCGCGCGGTCAAGCGCCGCAAACACCGTCCGATGTTCATGGTCGACCTGGCGGTGCCGCGCGACATTGAGCCCGAGGTCAAATCGCTGGAAGACGTGTACCTCTACACGGTGGACGATCTGGCCAACGTGGTGCAGTCGGGCAAAGACAACCGGCAGGCCGCGGTGGCACAGGCCGAAGTCATCATCGATGCCGGTGTACAGAGCTTCATGCACTGGCTGGACCAGCGCGACCCGCGCACGGGCACCGTACCGCTGATCCAGCAGCTCAACGCCCAGACCGACGCCTGGCGCGAGGCTGAGCTCGCCCGTGCACGCAAACTGTTGGCCAAAGGCGAAGATGTGAGCGTGGTGCTGGAAGCGCTGTCTCGCGGCCTGACGCAAAAAATGCTGCACGGCGCCCTGGCTGAACTGCACGCCGCCGACAGCACCTCGCGCGAGCAGACCGCACAGACCATCTCTCGCCTTTTCTTGCGCAAAGACCGTTAGCGTCGCCCGTCCGCTGGTTGCCCGCGGGCAGCCGTCTCCTACGGGACACACTGGGCCACTCCCAGCCCGACTCTCACCGCTTCGAATCTCTGTTCTCCCATGAAACCCTTCCTCCGCCAGCAGCTGGAACGCAGCCTGACCCGTTTGTCGGAGTTGGACTTTTTGCTCTCCCGCGAAGACATCATGGGCGACATGGCCCAGTACCGAACGCTGGCCCGCGAGCACGCCGATGTGACCGCGCTCACCAGCCGCTTCAGCCGCTGGCAGCAGTGCGAGCGCGACCTGGTGGGTGCCCAAGGCATGCTGGCCGACCCCGACATGGCCGAGTTGGCTGCAGAAGAAATCGCCTCGGCTGAGGCGGAGATGGCGCGCCTGGAGGTCGAATTGCAGCGCCTGCTGCTGCCCAAAGACCCGGACGACGCCCGCCCCGCCTACATCGAGATTCGCGCCGGTACCGGCGGCGACGAGTCCGCCCTGTTCGCGGGCGACCTGCTGCGCATGTACACGCGGTATGCCGAACAACAGGGCTGGCAAAAAGAAATCATCAGCGAGTCACCCAGCGAATTGGGTGGCTACAAGGAAGTCGTGCTGCGGCTGGCGGGAGAAAATGTCTACGGTGCCGTGCGTTTCGAGTCCGGCGGCCACCGGGTGCAGCGCGTGCCCGCCACCGAGACGCAAGGCCGTATCCACACCAGCGCCTGCACCGTGGCAGTGATGCCCGAGCCCGACGAGGCCGAGGCCGTCAAACTCAACCCTGCCGACCTGCGCATCGACACCTTCCGCGCCAGTGGTGCGGGTGGTCAGCACATCAATAAGACCGACTCCGCCGTGCGGGTGGTGCACCTGCCCACAGGCATCGTGGCGGAATGCCAGGACGGCCGCAGCCAGCACAGCAACAAGGCCAAGGCGCTGCAGGTGCTGCAGGCGCGCATCCAGGAGAAAGAGCGCAGCGAACGCGCCGCCAAAGAGGCCGCGCTGCGCAAGGGCCTGATCGGCAGCGGCGACCGCAGCGACCGCATCCGCACCTATAACTTTCCCCAGGGCCGCTTGACCGACCACCGCATCAACCTCACCCTCTACAAGCTGCTGGCCATCATGGAAGGCGACCTGGGCGACGTGCTGACCGCCCTGCAAAACGCCCGCGCCGCAGAGCAGCTGGCGGCCTTGGAAACGGGTGCGGAGGCTTGATGGGGTTAGTTTTAAGGCTAAATTGCCCTCAAGCCCAAGTGAAAACTCATCAATAAGCTATGAATAGCATAGCAAAATGAAGCTGCTGGATGCATTGAAGGCGGGCACCGCCGTTGGTTTGTCGCGGCCGGAGGCGCAGTGGCTGCTGCTCCACGTGCTCGCCCGCCCCCTACATGACCGCGCGTGGCTGCTCGCGCACGACCACGATACCCTGACGCCTGCACAATCCCTCCAATTCAGTGCGCTGCTGGTCCGCGCCAACCAGGGTGAGCCGCTGGGCTACCTGGTCGGCACACAAGCCTTCTTTGGGCTGGATTTGCAGGTGGACGGCCGCGTGCTGCTGCCCCGCCCCGACACGGAAACCCTGGTGCACTGGGCTCTGAACACGCTGGCCGGTCAAACCCAGCCGCGTGTGCTGGACCTCGGTACCGGCAGCGGTGCCGTGGCACTGGCCATTCAGCATCAGCGGCCCGACGCCATTGTGACGGCCACCGATGCCAGTACCGACGCACTGGCCGTCGCCCGCGGCAACGCCACCCGGCTGGGCCTGCCGGTGCAGTTTCTGTGGGGCGATTGGCTGGCGCCGGTGTCTGGCCTGTTCGACCTGATCGTCTCCAACCCGCCCTACATCGAAGACAACGACCCCCACCTTGCTGGCCTCACCCACGAGCCGCTGAGCGCCCTGACCGCGGGGCCAGACGGTCTGGCCGATCTGCGCTGCATCGTGCGCGACGCCCCAGCCCACCTTCGACCGGGAGGGTGGCTGCTGCTCGAACACGGCTACAACCAGTCCACCGCGGTGCAGGCTCTGCTGTGCGAGGCTGGATTCCAGCTGGTGGGCAGCCGCACCGACCTGACTGGCATGCTCCGCTGTTCGGGCGGTCAAATCAGCCCCCAGGCTGCGCCCGCGGGCAAGCAGTGAAATAATCACCCCATTCAACCCACCGAACCAACAGGAGTAGCGCCATGAGCGACGTGAACCAACGCATTGACGAACTGGTCAAGGGCAACGAACTTGTGCTGTTCATGAAAGGCAGCGCCAGCTTCCCCATGTGCGGCTTTTCCGGCCGCGCCATTCAAATTCTGAAGGCCTGTGGCGTGGATCCCAAAACGGTGAAAACCGTCAACGTGCTGGACGACGCCGAGATCCGTCAGGGCATCAAGGGCTACAGCAACTGGCCAACCATTCCCCAGCTCTATGTGAAGGGCGAGTTCATTGGTGGCTCCGACATCATGATGGAGATGTACGAATCGGGCGAGCTGTTGCAGGTGCTGGGCACCACGCCCAACTGAGCGTCACCACCACGCGAACCCGCAGCCGGGCGTGTCCCGGCTTTTTTGCGTCCGCTGTTTGGCAGCCGTGGCCTTCGATTGCCAGCGAGTAAATCCCTGAAACCCAGTCTGTTTTTTCTTTCATCCGGGCACGGCTCATGCTTGAATGAAAGCGTTGTTTCAAGGAGTGGCACATGACATCGAACAGTCTGGTTCCCCATACCCCCAACTTGCATTTGCCCATAGCGCAGGTGCGCAGTGTCTACCAGCGGGACGACGTGGCCCGCAAGCTGGCCAAGCTGCAAAGCAGCGGCGACCAGCGGGAACACGAAAGCCTGCGCCACACCTACGAACGCATGCTGGAGCGTGGCCCCGACCGATTCCAGGTCAAACCCTCGGGCGTACCCGACATGGTGGCCCTTTACCAGGCGCTGCCCAATTTCACCGGGGTGCTCGACGACGTCAAGCGCCATGTGGCACTGGCACAAGACAGCCCCGACGGCATCGAAATCACCCCCATGCTGCTGCTGGGGCCACCTGGGATTGGCAAGACCCATTTCGCCCGCAAGCTGGCCGAGTTGCTCGGCACAGGCATGAACCTGGTACCCATGAGTTCGATGACCGCCGGCTGGCTGCTGTCGGGCTCGTCCTCACAATGGCGGGGCGCCAAACCGGGCAAGGTGTTTGAGGCGCTGGTAGACGGCCAGTACGCCAATCCCGTGATCGTGGTGGACGAAATCGACAAGGCCAGCGCCGACGCGCAGTACGACCCTTTGGGTGCACTCTATGGCCTGCTCGAGCACGACACTGCGCAGCACTTCACCGACGAGTTCGCCGAAGTCGCCATCGACGCCAGCCAGGTGATTTGGATCACCACCGCCAACGACGCCAGGGGCATCCCCGAGCCGATCTTGAACCGAATGAACGTGTTCGAGATCGAGCCCCCCTCGCCCGAGGCCGCACGCCAGATTGCCCACAACCTGTACCAGAACATCCGCCACGAACACGGCTGGGGCCCGAAATTTGCGGCTGAACCCGCGAGCGATGTGCTGGACGCCTTGGCAGAAATGCCGCCGCGTGAGATGCGCCGCGCGCTAATGACCGGCTTTGGCAACGCCCGCCTCGACCGGCGCAATGAAGTCAAGGTGGACGATCTGCCCAAACCGGGTGCGGCCAGAAGCCGCATCGGCTTCATGCAGTGAGCGCTGGCCCCACTCAGCCCGGCTGAACCGGGGGTTGAAACTCCCACTGCCGTTGCGACGCAAACACCGCGTTCGGGTATTGGGGCTGGCCACGGCTGCCGTTGTAGCGGCCCAGGCCCATGAACAGGTCACCGCGCTCGCGGTCGAGGTAATGGCGCAGGATGACGCAGCCGAACCGCAGGTTGGTCTGCATGTGAAACAGGCGCGACGGGTCACCGTCGCCGATCACCCGAGTCCAGAACGGCATCACCTGCATGTAGCCCCGCGCACCGGCGATGCTGATGGCGAACTTGCGAAAACCGCTTTCCACCTGAATCAGTCCCAGCACCAGAGACACGTCCAGACCGGCCCGCCGGCTTTCGTACCAAACGGTTTGCAAAAACTCGGTGCGCTCCTGCAGGTCGGCCTTGCGGCGTTGCAGGCGACCGCTCTGGGTGCCCAACCAGCGCAGGTAAAACAAGCGCTCTTCGGTGGTGGCGAATTCCGGAATGGGCGGCGCGTGATTGGCAATTGCCGAGCTGAGCGCGCCGCGAACCGAATCGGCCAGTGGCTCTTCCACTTGCGCACCGGCCTGCACCAGCCCTGACCAGCTCAGACCGGTCAACGCCAGCGGCGCGAGCGAGGCGGCGCCAATCAATCTCCTTCGCTGCAGACCTTGCACAGCCAACGGGGCTTTCACCGGCCCAGCCGCTCCCGCAAGAATCCGAGGATCTCCGCCGCTGGTACCTTGGTGGCCTCGGTGTCACGGCGGTGCTGGTACTCCACCACGCCGTCTTTCAGGCCACGGTCGCCGATCACCACCCGGTGGGGCACGCCGATCAACTCCCAGTCGGCAAACATGGCGCCGGGGCGCTCGCCCCGGTCGTCGAGCAGCACGTCCACACCATCGGCCAACAATTGCTGGTACAGGCTTTCCACCGCCGCCTTGACGTCTGGGCTGCCGTCCAGCCCCTTGCCACTGACGATGGGGCACAGCACCACGGTGAACGGCGCCAGCGCGTCGGGCCAGATGATGCCGCGCTCGTCGTGGTTCTGCTCGATGGCAGCGGCTGGCAGGCGGGTGATACCGATGCCGTAGCAACCCATTTCCAGAAACTGCGGCTTGCCATTCACATCCAGGAAAGTGGCGTTCATCGCCTGGCTGTATTTGGTACCGAGGTAGAACACGTGGCCCACCTCGATGCCGCGCTCGATCGCCAACACACCCCGACCGTCGGGCGAAGGGTCACCCGCCACCACGTTACGGATGTCGGCCACCACGTCGGGCTCTGGCAGGTCGCGGCCCCAGTTGACGCCGGTGGTGTGGAAATCCACCGCGTTGGCGCCACAAATCCAGTCGGCCAGCATGGCGACTTCTCGGTCCGCCACCACTTTTAGCGGCTTTTGCAGACCGATCGGACCCAAATAACCGGGTTTGCAACCGAAATGGTCTTCAATCTCCACCGGCGTGGCGAAACGGAAGCCTTTGTCCAGCCCCGGTACCTTGCCGACCTTGACCTCATTCATGTCATGGTCTCCGCGCAGCAGCAGCAGCCAGACCTGGCTCTTGACCACCGCGCCGGTTTCATTGAGCACGTCGGTGGCCAGCACCAGGGACTTCACCGTGGTGGCCAGTGGCACACCCAACAGCGCGGCCACATCTTCGCAGGTGCTTTTGCCGGGCGTCGGCACACGGTTCAGGTGCTGGCTGGGCGATGGGCGGGGGCCGGCCGGCGCCAGGGCCTCGGCCTTTTCCATGTTGGCGGCGTAGTCGCTGTTCGGGCAGTAGACGATCGCGTCCTCGCCGGTGGCGGCGATCACCTGGAACTCTTCGCTCAGGTCACCACCGATGGCGCCGCTGTCGGCGGCCACGGCGCGGTAACGAAGGCCAAAGCGGTCGAAGATGCGGCGGTACGCCGCGGCCATGACCTGGTAGCTCGCCTTGGCGCCGGCCTCGTCACGGTCGAAGCTGTAGGCGTCCTTCATGATGAACTCGCGCCCGCGCATCAGGCCGAAGCGCGGACGGCGCTCGTCGCGGAACT
>CAZANT010000099.1:0-8412 GCA_964486575.1 uncultured Burkholderiaceae bacterium
CCGGTGACTAGCTGAGCCAGCATCAACGCGACACCCATAGTTGAGACGATGTATATTATGTTAAGTAGCACGAGTGCGCGACCAGCCACCGCAGCGAAACCACGCCTTCACGCTGCCGGAATCGCCCCGCGTTCACCCATCGGCAGCAAAGCCGAGATGCGCGTGCCTTCACCCGGGCTGGACTGCACGTGCAGACGACCCCCAGCCGCGAGCACGCGGTGACGCATTCCAGCCAGTCCGTAGCCGCTGGCCCGCAGCAGTTTGGCGTCAAACCCAATGCCATCGTCCTTCACTGAGACGGTCATGTGGTTTTCCCGCCGCAGCACCAGGACTTCCACGTTGCGGGCTTCCGCGTATTTGGCAATGTTGGTCAGCGCCTCTTGGATCAGGCGGTAAACCGTCAACTGGCGTGAGGCGTCCAGCTCAATTTCTTCGAATTCTGTCGTGACAGCCAGTCCCGAACGTTCGCCAAATTCCCGGGTCAGGATCTCCAGTGCCGGCCCCAGGCCCAGGTTGGACAGAGACGATGGCCGCAAGTCCTCGATGATTCGCCTCTTGAGCGCGATGCCATTGTTGAGCGTGTCCACCAGGTGCTTGACGCGTTCGACCACGTCGTCCGACATGGTCCCCAACTTGCCTTTGAGCCGGGCGACGTCGAGCTTGGCAGCGGTCAGGATCGCACCGAGTTCATCGTGCAGTTCGCGGGCAAGGTAGCCACGTTCGTCTTCCCTGACCTGCTGCAAATGGGTCGCGAGTTCGGCCAGTGAGGCGGTGCGCTTTTCAACCAGATGTTCCAGCCGGTCGTGTTCGGCCTGTAATTGCGCCTGTTGGCGCTTGCGCTCGGTCTCCAGCGTTCGTTTCTGGCGCAGGTACAGGTAAAACGCAATCAGGCCGATGGCCGACACCAGCGCAATGCCGATGCGGGCGAGCTGCAAAGAGCGTGAAATCTTGGCGTAGGCAACGGAGGTTCTTTTGAGGCTGGCTTCGTACAACACGTCGGCTTGCGCGCGAATGGTCTCCATCTGCTCGACGCCGACGTCGGTGGTGAGCACAAAGCGCCAGGCGTCGTCCTTGCCCTCCTTGCGCATCGCCACGGTCAACGCAATCTCCGACATTTTTCGCGACACCGCAGCGGCCAACACATTGACCGTTTCGCTCAGCTCTGGGCTGGTGGCCGAAAACTCGCGCAGTTGTTGCAGCGTTTTTCCGACATTCACCACCGCGATGTCGTAGGGTTCGAGATAACGAGGACTGGCAGTGAGCAAATAGCCCCGCTGACCGGTTTCTGCATCCAGCACATAGCGAATGATCTGGTTCACCCGCAAGCGCACGAGTTGGGCCTCGCGCAAATTGTCCAGTGCTTCGGCGGATTGGCGGTGCGCAATCTCGTTGATGGCCATCAGCGACATGGCGGCAAACAGCGCCACCATCAGGCTCAGGAACATTTTGGGAACGTTGGGCCAGCGCATGGGTTTCCAGACAGGTGCAAGACGCCTGTCGTCCACCACGGCAAGGCTGTTGAGGCTTCATTATCGCGGCCACACCGCCGCTCGCGCGACAGACCAGCCCGGCGGCGGCTGTCAGAGATGTCCTACAGACTAGACGCCGTCTGGCCGCTGGCGCGGTGCGTCGGGCAGCGCTACCTTGGTCGCCTATGAACCCGAACCTTGAAAACTGCGCCATGCCGCGTCGTACGCTGCGCGCGCGGCTGTCCCGCCCCTACAAAGTGGCGGTGTCTGCCGCTGAGTTGTGGCTCAGCGCCGAAGGCCTACGGATGAGCGCAGCCATGTCGTTTTACGGCGTGCTGAGCTTGGCGCCGTTGCTGCTGGTGCTGGTAGCCTTGCTCGGCTGGTGGGTCGACAAAACCACGTTGCAGAGCAACCTGATAGCTCAGGTGCAGGCTGTGGTGGGTGCGCAGGCCGCCAGCCTGGTGCAGCAGGCGCTGACCAGCGCGCAGGCCCCGGCCGAGGGCGTGCTGGCGTCACTGCTGGCTCTGGGGGTGTTGTTGATGGGGGCCACCGGCGTATTCGCCGAGTTGCAGGCGTCGTTCGATGCGGTCTGGAAAATCGGCCTGACAACACACGCTGCGACCCCGTGGTGGCATGCCGCGTCGCTGCGGCTGCGCGGGGTGGCCTACATCCTGGCGTTTGGTTTTCTGCTTTTGGTCTCGCTGGTCATTTCCGCTGCACTGGAGCTGCTCACCGGCTGGGTCGGCGCCTACCTGCCGCTGGCGCCGGTGCTGGGGCTGGTGAACGAGGCGGTGTCATTTGTATTTTGCGCCGGGCTTTTTCTCGCCTTGATGCGCATGAGCACCGGCACAAAGCCCCGGTTGCGCTGCCTGGCCTGGGGCGCGCTGGCAGGTGCGGCGCTGTTCACGCTCGGCAAACACGGGCTCGCGTTTTATTTGTCGACTGCACCCCTGGTGTCGGCTTACGGGGCGGCGGGCTCGTTGGTGGTGGTACTGGTGTGGATCTACTTTTCGTCGGCCGTGTTGCTGTTTTCAGCCGCCCTCGCCCGTGCGCTCAGCCTGGACTGGGACGAACGAGCCACAGCCGCAAAACTGGCAGCTTCGGGCGAGTTGGGCTAGTCAGTCTGCGGCAGATCTCAAGGCGGCCAACAACATGGCCACATCGGCCTCGGAGTGCACTGCCGACAGCGCGATGCGCAGCCGCGCCGTGTTGGCGGGTACAGTGGGCGGTCGGATCGCAGGCACCCAGAGACCGGCCTGCTGCAGCTGTTGCATCAAATGCAAGGCGTCGTCGTTGCTGCCCACAATCAGGGGCTGGATGGCGGTGTCGGAAGGCAGCAGCCTCCACGGCAGCCCGGCCAGCCCGGCTCGCAACTGAGCGATGCGCTGGCGCAGCTGTTCGCGCCGCCAACCTTCGCCCGCGATCACTTTGAGGCTCGCACGCAGCGTGGCGGCGACCATGGCGGGGGCGCCGGTGGCAAACATGTAGCTGCGGGCGCGCTGCAAAATCCACTCGATGACTGGCGCATCCCCAGCCACGAATGCACCGGCCACACCGGCTGCTTTGCCCAGCGTGGCCATGTAAATCAGGCGCGGCGACGCCAGACCGAAGTGGGCCGCGGTGCCCCGCCCTTCGGGGCCAATCACGCCAAAACCGTGGGCATCGTCAACCATCAGGTAGGCGTCGTGTCGCTCGCACAGCGCCAGCAGCTCGGGCACCGGGGCAATGTCTCCGTCCATGCTGAACACCGCGTCGCTGATGACGAGCTTGCGCGCCGCGCTCGACTTTGAAAGCGCGCGCTCAAGCGCCGCCAGGTCGCTGTGAGGGTAGGTAAGGATCTCGGCGCGGGACAGCCGGGCGCCATCGATCAAACAGGCGTGGTTCAGCGCGTCAGAAAACACGGCGTCGCCCCGCCCCACCAGCGCTGGCACGATGCCAACGTTGGCCGGATAGCCGGCGTAAAAGTACAGCGCACGTTCGCGACCCACAAAGGCGGCGAGTTCGCGCTCCAAACCCTCGTGTTCGGTGCTGTGACCGCTGACCATGGGCGACGCCCCTGCCCCCACGCCAAACCGCCCGGCGGCGTCTTGTGCGGCGGCGACCAGCGCCGGGTGCTGGCTGAGGCCGAGATAGTCGTTGCTGCAGAAGGCCAGCAGCCAGCGGCCGTCGATCCGCAGGCGCGGCCCGTCAATCGCCTCAATAACGCGGCGTTGCCGGCGCAGGCCTGCGGCATCGAGCTCGGCCAGCGCGTCGTCGAACGCTTGCAAAGGGGCGTTGCTCATGCCGGGGCTGTGCCAGGCAGGCGAATGGCAATCCGCGCCGGGTCGGGCTCAGCCATGTACGGAATGTCGGCCAGCAAGGGCGCGTGGAGGCGCTGGCGCAGGCTGTCGATATTGTCTTCGACCGCAAGCATGGCCGGGTCCACCCGGTTGGCGACCCAGCCGGCGAGCGCGAGGCCCCGTGCGGCAATGGCCTCCTGCGTCAGTACCGCGTGGTTCAGGCAGCCCAGCCGAAGACCGACCACCAAAATGACTGGCAAAGCCAGCCGCTGGGCCAGATCGGCGCTGGTTTCGGTGTCAGACAGCGGCACCACGAAGCCGCCTGCGCCCTCCACCACCACCGCGTCGGCCAAGGTGGCGAGCTTCTGGAAGCGCTGCGCGAGCACGCTGACCTCGATGGTTTGCCCCGCGCGCTTCGCGGCGAGGTGCGGCGACATCGGGTCAGGCAGACAGTAAGGATTGTCAAGTTCGGGCGGAACGGCCAGGTTGCTGGCAGCGCGCAGGGCCTGGGTGTCTTCGTTTACCCAGCCTTGGGCAGTGAGGGTGGCGCCAGCGGCGACCGGTTTCATGCCCACCACCTTGGTGTGATGGGCCCGAAGCGCGTGCAGCAACGCACAGCTCACCAGCGTTTTACCGACCTCGGTGTTGGTGCCGGTGACGAAATAGCCGAGCGCCATCTCACACCACCTCGCTCAGGGCAGCCAGTGCGCCGTTGGCCAGCCAGGCGCATTCGTCCAGGTTCATCACGTAAGGGGGCATGAAATACAACGTGTTTCCGATGGGCCGCAACAGCAGGCCGTGGCGCAGTGCGGCGGCGTGGTAATTGCGGGAAAAGTGGGGGTCTTGGGTGGCGACATCAAAGGCCCAGATCATGCCGATCTGTCGGGTCTGCCTCACCTTGGCGTGCTGGGCCAACGGCTGGGCCAGCACGTTCAACGCGGCGGCGGTACGCTGGTTGAGGGCCAGTGCGCTGCCGTCTTGCAGCAAATCGAGGGTGGCCAGCGCCGCGCTGCAGGCCAGCGGGTTGCCAGTGTAGGAATGGGAATGCAAAAAACCGCGGGCGGTGCTGTCGTCGTAAAACGCGGCGTAGACTGTATCCGTGGTGAGCACTGCGGAGAGTGGCAAGTAGCCGCCGGTGAGACCTTTGGACAGGCACACAAAATCCGGCAAGATGCCCGCCTGTTGGTACGCGAACAGCGTGCCGGTACGGCCAAAACCCACGGCAATCTCGTCGGCCACCAAGTGCACCTCGTAGCGGGTGCAGATTGCACGGGCCAGACGCAGGTATTCGGCATCGTAGACCACCATGCCAGCGGCGCACTGCACCAAGGGTTCCAAAATAAGCGCGGCAGTTTCGTGGTGGTGGGCTTGCAGCCAACGTTCGAGCGCGGCGGCGCAGGTGCGGGCGTGGTCGACGGCCGAAACACCGGGCGCGGCGTCGCGCGGGTCGGGTGTGGGTACAGTGGCACTCAACCGCACCAGGGGGCCATAGGCATCGCGGAACAGCGCGATGTCGGTCACCGACAAGGCACCGGCGGTTTCGCCGTGGTAGCCGTTGGCCAGTCCAATGAAGCGGCACTTCTCGGGCCGGCCGTGATTGCGCCAGAAATGCGCGCTCATCTTGAGCGCAATCTCGGTGGCTGAGGCGCCATCGGACCCATAAAACGCATGGCCGAGGCCGGTGAGCGCGCCGAGGCGCTCGGAGAGCTCCACCACCGGCACGTGGGTACAGCCGGCGAGCATGACGTGTTCGATGCGGTCAAGCTGGGCGGTGATGGCGGCTTTGATGTGCGGGTGGCCGTGGCCAAACAGGTTGACCCACCAGGAGCTGAGCCCGTCCAGGTAGCGCCTGCCGTCGGTGTCGTACAACCAAACGCCCTCCCCGCGCGCGACCGCGAGCAGGGGCTGGGTCTCGTGCAGCTTCATCTGGCTGCAGGGGTGCCAGACGGCCTTTTTGCTGCGTTCGATCAGGTCCATTTCAGCCATGGACGGCACTCGTCCAGCCCGCGCGGAAGGTTTCCATCACCAGCATCAAGGACCCGGTGGCGGTGCGAATTCGGTAAAGCTTGGCAGCGCGGGTGTCGGGCAGGCCGACTTGGGACCACAGGCGTGTGGCGATGTCGTCGGCAAAAGGCAGGTCTTCGCGCTGGATTGGCAGGCGGTCCAGCAGGTGGCCGATGGGGGTGGCACCGGCGTCCAAGCCCGCCAGGAACCAGTCGGGTACGGCGTCGAGCCGGGTGTAGGACAGGTTGTCCATCAGCACCACGCCGTGGGCGTGCAGCGTGGTGGCGCGTTCCAGCCAGGCATTGCCACCCAATTGGGCGATCACGCTGGCGGGCACGTCGGTGGTGCGCCGCTGGAACTGCAGCTGGACGGTGATCGGACCTTGGGCCAGCGCCTCGCACAACCGTGTGGCCGAGCCGTCTTGCGCCAGCAGCAGCCGCAGTAGAGGCTGGTCGGCGGCGCGGGTGGAAAACAGCTGGCGTTCGGGCGTCGTCATGGGGGTAATTGTAGAGGTCGGGCGGTCGGAGCCGGTCGACAGACCGCTACCAAAAGTGTAGCTGATTCACCATATTTCACTGGGGCTCAGTGCCGATTTCACTTAAAACTGGCTGGAAATGTGTCCGCGATGGCCCGCGCGGACCATCCTCAGGGCTGCAGCACCAGCCGGTGGTGGATGGTGGCAGGCTTGAGCTGCAGCGGGCGGTATGTGCCACCGGCCCACTCTGCCTGCATGTCCCGGTAGCGCGGGGAGAACACCAGACCGCTTTGGCCGCTTTGGTAAATGAAGCGCGAGTTCTCCAGGTTGTCCAGGTCATACAGCGCGCGAAGGGAGGCGGCGTGGCGGCTGGCGAACGGTTCCCGCGGGTCGTTGGCCCAGTACTGGCCGACGTTGACACTGAAGATATCGCCCCCGCTTGGCACCTGAAGGTCGAACCAGCGCGCCAGCGCGGGCACGTTGCCGAACGGCCGGTGGCTGCTGAGTGCAGGGTGGGCGTCGCCCCAGCGCCACTGGGCGACTTGGTCGCCGTGCGGGGCGGCCAAGCGGTCCAGCGCACGGCTCAGTGCCACGCCAGCCTGGCCGCTGCAGCTCAGTGGGGCACACCAATAGGCGTCGTCCCGCGCCAGGATACCTTCAACGGCAGCGCGGAAATGCCGCTTGCCATACAGGGCGATGAAGCGCGCCTCGCCCAACTTCGGCACCAACAGACCGCGGGTCAGTTCGTCGGCCCAGACGGCAAAGATGAGCGCGGCGGCGCTGTCGGCCCGCATGTCGCCATCAAAGTTTTTCAGGGCCTGTTGAGCGGCGGGGGCGAGGCGGTGGCTGGAACCGGCGGCGCGCAGCACCGGCAGCAGGGCCTGCGTGGCCGGCGAGACGGTGTCGCTCTGGATGCGCGCCATGCTGGCGAGGTCGTGTCGGTTGCTGGTGTTGAGCAGCGTGGCAATGCGCTGCTGGCGGTAGGGCACAGTCCAGTCCTGGCCGATGAAATGCGGGTAGCCGGGCGGCGCGATGCGCTGGTTGGCGGTGGCCAGCCAGCCCGCGCCCTGCACCGCCGATGGGTCAGGGGCGGCGGGCATCCAAGGAGGATCGTTGGCACCACAGGCCTGCGCGCCCTGCCCCATCGCTTGCGGCAAGACCTGGGGGGTGTCGGCGTACGGTAACCAGCCCGCCCAGTCGTAGCGGGCGTCCCAGCCGGGGGATGGCGCCACGCCGCGGATGTCGCTGTCCGCCCGGCGCAGCGGGACCTTGCCGATGGCTTTGTAGAGCACGGCCCCCGAGGTGTCGGCGGCCACCAAGTTCTGCATGGGCGAGTGGTAATCGGCGTTGGCAGCGAGCAGGTCGGCCACGGAGTTGGCATGGTTGGTGCGCATGCCGGCGACCACGGTGCGGTTGTCGTCGTCGAGCGCGGCCCAGCGCAGCGCCAGCACGAAGCGCCGGGTGTCGAGCAGTGCGCCATGGCTGGCCTGGGCGTCGCTCAGCACCGGGCCGTGCCGGGTCTCGCGCACCGTCAGCGTCACATCGGCCTGGCCTTTGACGCGGATGGTTTCGGTACGGATGGTGAAGTTCTGCCAAACCGCCTCGCTGCCTGGATCTGGTATGCGGTACTGCCCAATGTTGGCCGGGTTGATCTGCTCGAGATAGAGGTCTTGCACGTCCGGCGCGGTATTGGTGAATCCCCAGGCAACTTTCTCGGTGCGGCCCAGCACGACGAAGGGCAATCCGGGCAGCGTGGCACCAATCACATTGAGTGCCGGCGTGGCGCCGGTTTCGGGCGCCTGCAACCGGGCAAAGTACCAGATGGCGGGGGCACTCAGGCCCAGGTGCGGGTCGTTGGCGAGCAGCGGCTGGCCGCTGGCGGTGTGACTGCCGGCCACGACCCAGTTGTTGCTGCCCTTGCCTTCATTGAAGCCGGCGCCGTAAGCCCAGTTTTGGGCCCACAAGGCCATGTGGGACGTGATTTTCAGATCAAACGTGCTCTTTGCCCTGGTTAAATCTGGTGGCGGTGCTCCTGTATCAATAGCGGATGAAGTGTCGGTACGGTACACGCCGAGCGACTTGTACAACTGCGCCAAGTCGGCACTGGCGGCCGGTGGCTCGCCGGGGTACGGCGGGAACAGTTGCCACAGGCGCTCGGTGTCCAGCACCTGCGCGGCCGACAGGC
>CAZANT010000100.1:0-8373 GCA_964486575.1 uncultured Burkholderiaceae bacterium
CGGTGCAGGCCGACATCCTGAAGGAAGACCAGGGCCAGAACACCTGCATCTTCTCTACCGAGTTCTCACTCAAGGTGATGGGCGACATCGCCCAGTACTTCGTGCACAACAACGTGCGCAACTTCTACTCGGTGTCAATCTCCGGTTACCACATTGCCGAGGCCGGAGCCAACCCCATCAGCCAGCTGGCTTTCACCCTCTCGAACGGTTTCACGTTTGTGGAAGCCTACCTCGCGCGTGGCATGCACATTGACGACTTCGCGCCCAACCTGAGTTTCTTCTTCAGCAACGGCATGGACCCCGAATACACCGTGATGGGCCGGGTGGCACGTCGCATCTGGGCGGTGGCGATGAAGGAGAAGTACGGCGCCAACGAACGCAGCCAGAAGCTCAAATACCACATCCAGACCTCGGGCCGCAGCCTGCATGCGCAGGAGATTCAGTTCAACGACATCCGCACCACGCTGCAGGCGCTGATTGCGATTTACGACAACTGCAACTCGCTGCACACCAACGCGTTCGACGAAGCCATCACCACGCCGACCGAAGAAAGCGTGCGCCGCGCCATGGCCATCCAGCTCATCATCAACCGCGAGTGGGGTCTGGCCAAGAACGAAAACCCAAGCCAGGGCGCCTTCATCATCGAAGAGTTGACCCAGCTGGTCGAAGAAGCCGTGCTGAGCGAGTTCGAGCGGATTGCCGAACGCGGCGGCGTGTTGGGTGCAATGGAAACCGGCTACCAGCGTGGCCGCATCCAGGACGAGTCGATGCACTACGAGATGCTCAAGCACACCGGCGAGCTGCCCATCATCGGCGTCAACACCTTCCGCAATCCTCACGGTGACCAGGTGCAAGACAAACTGGAGCTGGCCCGCTCGACCGACGAGGAAAAGCAAAGTCAACTGAACCGTTTGCATGCCTTCCACGCCCGCCATGCCGACAAAGCGCCGGCAATGCTGCAGCGTCTGCAACAGGCGGTGATTGACAACGGCAACGTGTTCGAAGTGCTGATGGACGCGGTCCGGGTCTGCTCACTGGGTCAGATCACGAACGCCCTGTTCGAAGTGGGTGGCCAATACCGCCGTAACATGTAAGTCCATCGGCCCAGTGCCGAGAGCTCCTGTCCAAGCGCCCCTTCCAGCAATGCAAGGGGCGCTGCACCATCCGACACAGACAATGAGACAACATCCATGACGCCCTCGCTCCAAGCCTTCACCCGGGCCAAGCAATTCTTGCTCGACAACCGCACCGACTACGAGGCCGCGTACGCTGGTTTTGTCTGGCCAGAACTGACCGAGTTCAACTGGGCGCTGGACTATTTCGACCACCTGGCGCAGGGCAACAATACGCCGGCGCTGTGGATCGTCGAGGAAGATGGCCGCGAGGAAAAACTGAGCTTCGCCGAGGTGTCTGCACGCTCCAACCAAGTAGCCAACTGGCTTCGAAGCCTGGGCGTCAAGCGCGGCGATCGGATGCTGCTGATGCTTGGCAACCAACGCGAGCTCTGGGAAACCATGCTGGCGGCCTTCAAGCTGGGCGCGGTGGTGATTCCGGCCACCACGCTGCTGGTCCACGACGACCTGGTAGACCGCTTCGAGCGTGGCGGCGTGAGGCATGTGGTGGCGGGTGGCGAGCATGCCGCCAAGTTCGCTGCCATCTCCGGCAGCTATACCAAGGTGGCCGTTGGTTCAGCGGCCGAAGGTTGGCAACCATTCGACTCCGCCTACAGCGCGAGCCCCGACTTCACGCCAGATGGCCCGACGCTGGCCACCGACCCCCTGCTGCTGTACTTCACCTCGGGCACCACGTCCAAGCCCAAGTTGGTGTTGCACAGCCACCAGAGCTACCCGGTGGGTCATCTGTCCACCATGTACTGGATTGGCCTGCAACCCGGCGACATCCACTACAACATCTCGTCACCGGGCTGGGGCAAGCACGCGTGGAGCTGTTTCTTCGCGCCATGGAACGCGGGCGCCTGCATCTTCATTTACAACTACACCCGCTTCAAGGCGGAGGCCCTGCTGGCCACGCTGGAAAAATACGCGGTCACCAGCCTGTGTGCGCCACCCACGGTCTGGCGACTTTTAATTCAGGCCGACCTGAAGCCCTGGAAAGTCAAGCTGCGTGAACTCATTGGCGCCGGCGAACCGCTGAACCCCGAGGTGATTGACCAAGTCCATGCCGCCTGGGGCATCACAATTCGCGATGGCTTTGGGCAGACCGAGACCACCTGCCAGATCGGCAACAGCCCCGGTCAGAAAGTGGTGCCCGGCAGCATGGGCCGACCGTTGCCCGGCTACAAGGTTGTGCTGCTGAATGCCGAGGACCGGCCAGCCGACGAAGGCGAAGTCTGTCTTGACCTGTCAGCCAAGCCACTGGGCCTGATGCTTTGCTATGCCGGCGACGAGGACAAAACCGCCGAGGTCATGCGCGACGGTCATTACCACACCGGGGATGTCGCGCAACGCAGCGCCGACGGCTACATCACCTATGTGGGCCGGGCCGACGACGTGTTCAAGGCGTCAGACTACCGGATCAGCCCCTTTGAGCTGGAGTCCGTGCTGATCGAGCACCCCGCTGTGGCGGAAGCCGCGGTGGTACCCAGCCCCGACCCGCTGCGCCTCGCGGTGCCCAAAGCGTTTGTCACGCTCACCGCCGGCCACACCGCCAGTGCGGACCTGGCGCGGGACATTCTGGCGTTTTGCCGCGACCGCCTGGCGCCGTACAAGCGCATCCGCCGCATCGAGTTTGCCGAGTTACCCAAGACCATCTCCGGGAAGATCCGGCGGGTGGACTTGCGCAAGGGTGAAGCTGCACAGCGGGCCGCAGGCGCCAAGAGCACGCTGGAGTTCTTCGAGGAAGACCTGGCCAGCTAAACCGCGCTGGCGAGTGGCAGGTTCAACAGCAGGTTTTGAGGCTTGAGTTTGACCAAGGAATCGGCGGTCATGGAAAGGCCCAGGTAGACCGGCTTGCCAGCCACATCGGCGCGCATGTCGTTGGGGTGGACAAACTCGAGCCGGAACAGGCTCACCAGCCGCTGCATCCGCGCCGGCTCCACCGGGTCGCCCTGGTACAGGTCGTTCAGCAATGCGGTGGCCTCCACGTCCAAACCCACGTGCCAGCGCCAGGCTGGGTCGTCGACCTTCTGCACCGGGCGGATGGTGACCTCGACGCCGAGAAAATGCCGCACCCAGCGCTCCAGCACCTGGGCCAGCGCTTTGAGTCCGGAGCGAGCACGCGTCATGTGAAAAACCAGCCCATGGCTCAGGTCCTGCGTCACTTCGTGGGTCAGGTCCAGCAGGAAGTTGAAACGCTCCCCCGCCTGCCAGTACTGGTCGGCGTTGGTGTCGGTCAGCACCTGCATCTGCACCGTGGTCAGTGGTGCGCCGCCCTGCAGCAAGAGCCGGCCAACGGCGCCCAGCCCCCCGGTTTGTTGCAGCAAATCCACCGTGTCACGGTCGGCCGCCAAGACCTGGCCGTCCTGTACGGTGATGCGCTGGGTGCGGAACAGGAGCTCGGCCGCGCGCACCTGGTACGCGTCTTCGGTGCCATCGAGAAGGTGGCGGGTGATGGCCTGGGCCACGGCGTCGATGAACACTGGCGGCACGGTGACGGCGTTCTGCCGGAACAGCGTGGCGTACCAAGCCTCCAGCGTGCCAGCGGCCTGCACCGCATCGCGAAAGCCGAGAAACAGCCGGTAGTTGGCGCGGGCATCGGCGTCGGCCAGCGCGCCGAGTTCAGACTCACTCGCCTGCCGGGTGGGGGTTTCCAGCAGCCGGGCATGCAGCGCACGTTCGGCGGGACACGACTCGTCCACCAAGGCCAGCTCGGGACGTGCGAGAAAAAGCCGCCAATAGGCGGGGGTGGGCACCAGCCAGCCGCGCGGGTCAAGGTCGAGATGCTGCGCACCGCTGGCTGGCCAAAATTGGGGCATCGTTTTACATCTAGTTGCAATAATCCGCCGGATATTGCGGGGGTTTACCGGGAGTTCGTGGACTTCATTGCGCCTGCCGCGTTCATAAGGTCATGATGGATTATCTGCACTCCTGCGCAGGCACTTTTCACTGGACGCTGCCATGACCACTTTTCTCAACCCACTGCGCCTCGCTGGCCTGCTGCTGGCCGGCTTGGTGGCAAGCACCGGCTGGTCCCAAACCGAGGTCGCCACCGATGCTGGACAGGATCCGCCGGGCCGGGTGGCGCGCATCGGGCTGGTGGAGGGTGCGGTCAGCACCGCCGACGCGGGGGGCGACAACTGGACCAACGCTCTGCTGAACCGGCCATTGACACGGGGCGACCGTATTTGGGTGGCCGAACGTTCCCGCAGCGAGATGCACATTGGTTCTACCGCGGTGCGGCTGAACGGCGCCACCAGCGTCAACCTGCTGACGCTGGACGACGACGTGGCCCAGCTCCAGCTAACCCAGGGCACGCTGAGCGTGCGGGTGCGCAACCTGTTTGACAACGAACGGCTGCAGATCGACACCCCCAACCTCGCCTTCAGTGTGGGCCAGCCGGGCGAGTACCGCATCGACGTGGACCCGGTGCGCAACACCACCCGTGTCTCGGTGTTGGCCGGCTCGGGCGCAGCCTACGGAGAGAACGGCTTGTCGTACCCACTGTCAGCCAACCAGCTGGTGACGTTTGGCGGTACCAGCCTGTCGCCCATCGCGGTGGCCAGCGTCGGCCAGCGTGACGGCTTTGAGGCCTGGGTGGCCGAGCGCGACCGACAGGAAGACATTGCCGTCAGTGCCCGCTACGTCTCTCGTGAAATCATTGGCTACCAGCAGCTTGACCAACACGGCGACTGGGCCAACGACGCGGCCTATGGCGCCGTCTGGTACCCGCGCGCGGTGGTGGCCGACTGGGCGCCCTATCGCTACGGCCACTGGGCCAACATCGCCCCGTGGGGCTGGACCTGGGTTGACGACGCGCCCTGGGGCTTTGCCCCGTTCCACTACGGCCGCTGGGCCTATGTCGGCAACCGCTGGGGCTGGGTCCCCGGCCCGGTGGTGCGGCGACCGGTCTACGCACCGGCGCTGGTGGGTTTTGTCGGCAACAGCTCGGGCGTGAGTTTTGGATTCCAGGTCGGCAGCAGCCAGCCGGGTGTGGGCTGGTTCCCGCTCGGCCCGGGCGAGCCATGGCGACCGTACTACCGCGCCAGCCCACGTTACCTGAGCAACGTCAACCGCCATGGCAGCTACGGGGCGCCCGCCAACAGCTACCGCTACCAGCGTGCGCCGCAGGCGGTCACGGTGGTGAACGCCGACACGTTCCGCCAAAGCCGCCCGGTTTGGCAAAACCGGGTACGTCCGCCGGAGGAGCAAATTATCCGCGCCGAGTTGGGTGTGGCGCCCAACGGTGGTTTTGGTCGGGACAACACCTACCGCAACGCGGGCCGGCCAGTGGGTGCCACGCCGCCCGGCACCTTGTCGCAGCGCGAAGCCCTGAGCGACCGGGCGGCTGAGGGTCGCAGCCGGGGGTTTGACCACCAGGGGAACGATCGACCCAGCGACCGCAGCACAGAGCGCCAGACCGATCGCTACAGCGACCGGTTTGGCGACCGCAGCCCCGACAGCCGTTGGCCCCGCCGAGACGACAGTAACAACGCCGACGCTGCCCGGCAGTGGCGTGACGACCGCAGCCGGTTCAGCGTGCCCCAGCAGCAACCCGAACGCACCAACGTGCCGCCGCAAAACACCAACGTGGCGCCACAGTTCCAGGCACCACCCAACCTGATTCCCTACCCGAACGGACGACCCACATTCCGCGGAGAGGACCGGAACGACCCACGCTACGGCTACGGCCAGGGCCAGCGCGATGACCCGCGCCGTAACCCGCGTAACGAGCCACGCTTCGACCCGCAACCCGACACCCGAGCCGAACCTCGCCGGGACCAGGCCCAACGCGACCAGGCCGAGCAGTTCCTGCGGCAGCAACGGCAGGCCACCGAACGCGCGCAGGCCGACGGCCGGGCACAAGCCGAAGCCTTGGCCCAGGCGCGCGCCCAAGCCCAAGCACAGGCACAACAACGCACGCAGGGCGACAATGCCCGCCCTACCCGTCCGGGTTCACCGATGCAACGCCCCGGCAGCAAGGACTTCGATGAAAGTCGCCCCGGCCAACGCAACTGGGGTGGTCAGCCGAGATGACGAAAATACTCCCAATCTAATAGCAACGAGTCCCTATTTGCCAGGGTTTTGAGCAGTTTTTTGCTTGAAACAATTGGTTTTCCTGGTTCCAAACCCCGCTCAGCCTGCCCCGTCGCCGACGGGCACCTGCACCAACCGCTGCCCCATGCGGACCCGGGTGCCGGGCGCAATGCCTTCGCACAGCTTGAAGCCCGCCGGCACAAACAACAGGATGGTGGAGCCGTGCTCGAACCAGCCCATCTCCTGCCCTTTCGTGAACAGTGCGTCGCATGGCAGGTGGTTGGGCCCTCGGTAGCGCAGGTGCAGCCGCACATTGAGCCAGTGCAGCCGCATGCTGGCCACCAGAACCGCGGCCACAGGGACCAATGCAATCGGCTGGCCTGAGGAAAGCGTGCCTTCAATCAGCGCCCGCTCGTTTTTGCAGAACAGCTTTTCCACCCGTTTGAGCGCCACCGGGTTCACGTTCCAGGTGTCGCCGCTGATGTAGGTCACCTGCTGCACCCGCATGTCGGCCGGGGCATGGAAGCGGTGGTACATGCTGGAGGTGAGCCGCAGCGTGACGTAGCAGCCGTCTTGGTAGTGCCGCGCCAACGCGTCGCCACCGGCCAGGTCTTGCAGCGTGTACGGGAAGCCTTTGGCCTGGAACACGGTGGTACCCGCCACCGGTCCGCAAGCGCCAACAATCGCGTCGCACGGGCTGGTCAGCACGTCAGCGGTCGGGTCGACCACGCGGGCGCCGGGCTTCAGTTCGCGGGTGAAGCAGTCGTGCAGGCTGGCAAACTGCGACTGCTTCGCATCGCTCAGATCCAGGTCGGCAAACAAACGCCAAACAGCAATGGACACGCGCGCGACCCAGGGGTGTCGGATCTGGCTGAACCAGCCCATGAAAAGGGTCAGGGTGGTGCGGGGAATGCGGTTGGTGAGCAGAAAGTTCAGGTCTTCCTGCAGCAGCAGGCTGTCACGCCACTGTCGCAACTTTTGGGACAGATTCATACGGTTGTCAATTCACACGGTTAAAAGTTGGGGCATTGATTCACCACAGGCATACACCCCATGGATTACGCGTTTGCACTCTCGGCCATTGCCGCGGCCAGCCTGGCCACCCTGGCGGTGGCCTCCCCCAAATTGGCGCGACGGCTGGCGCTGTCGCGCGCCAAACACCCTGGCCTGGCGGGTCACTCCCGCATGGCCAAGCGGGTGGTCGCGCAGATTCCCGGCTATGCCTACGACGACGAGCAGTTCTTTGCCTCCGACGGCGCACCGGCCGAGGTCGTCGGCCAGCGCCGCCAGGCGATGGCGCGGCTGTCGGCCCAGTTCGCACAGAAATACACCCGCTCGATAAAAGCCACGCAGGACGTACACGACGGTTTGTCGGACCTGCAGTTCACCAGCGCCTACCGCGTGCCGTACCAGTACAGCCCCACCTTGCGGCAGTACCTGAAGACCGGCAGCTTCGTACAGTCCAGCGCCGGGGTGACGCTGACCGACCTTGACGGCAATGTGCTCTACGACCTGACCGGCTCTTACGGCGTCAACCTGTTTGGCAACGACTTCTACAAGCGCTGCATCGCTGAAGGCACGGCACGGGTCCAGGAACTCGGCCCACTGCTCGGCAGTTACCACCCCTGTGTGGCCGACAACGTGCGCCGGCTTCAGCGCATCTCGGGGCTGGACGAGGTATCGTTCCACATGTCGGGTACCGAGGCGGTGATGCAGGCTGTTCGTCTGGCGCGTTACCACACCCGCCGCACGCACCTGGTGCGTTTTTGTGGCGCATATCACGGCTGGTGGGGCGACGTTCAGCCCGGCCCGGGCAACCCGGTCTCGCCGCACGAAACCTACACCCTGCGTGACATGCATGAACGCACGCTCAAGGTCTTGCGGACACGCAACGACATTGCCTGCGTTCTGGTGAACCCGCTGCAGGCCATGCACCCCAACAGCAGCGCGCCTGGCGACTCCACCTTGCTCGACAGCGGTCGCACTGCCCAGTTCGATCGCGCCGCATACACCTCCTGGCTCCAGCAGCTGCGCGCGGTGTGCAGCGAACGCGGCATCGTGCTGATCTTTGACGAGGTGTTTCTGGGTTTCCGGCTCGCACCCGGCGGCGCGCAGGAATACTTCGGCGTGCAGGCGGACATGGTCACTTACGGCAAGACGTTGGGCGGCGGGCTGCCGGTGGGTGTGGTCTGTGGCCGCAAGGACCTGATGCGCCGCTTCC
>CAZANT010000101.1:0-8231 GCA_964486575.1 uncultured Burkholderiaceae bacterium
TGATCCTGCACATCATCGAGGCGGTGGCCTCGCAGGTGTTCATTCCGCTCACGGTGGGCGGTGGCGTGCGCACGGTGGAAGACGTGCGCCGGCTGCTCAACGCCGGGGCCGACAAAACCAGTTTCAATTCCGCCGCCATTGCCAATCCGCAGGTGATTGCCGATGCCTCGGCCAAGTACGGCGCGCAGTGCATTGTGGTTGCCATCGACGCCAAGCGACGCAGCGCTGAAGACGCCGTAGCCCGCGGTGCGGGTTGGGACGTCTACAGCCACGGCGGGCGCAAAAACACCGGCTTGGATGCAGTGGCGTGGGCCACCGAGATGGCACGGCTCGGCGCGGGTGAAATCCTGCTGACCAGCATGGACCGCGACGGCACCAAGTCGGGCTTTGATCTGGCGCTGACCCGAGCGGTCAGCGATGCGGTCAGTGTTCCAGTGATCGCCTCGGGCGGCGTCGGCAACCTTGATCACCTCGCCGATGGTGTGCAGCAGGGCGGGGCCGACGCGGTGCTGGCTGCCAGCATCTTTCACTACGGCGAATACACCGTGGGCCAGGCCAAAGCCCGCATGGCCGAACGCGGTATTCCAGTCCGGCTCTGAGGCGGTGAATTTCACCGACAATCCCGGCATGGATTGGCTTGATCAAATCAGTTGGGATGCGCAGGGCCTGGTGCCCGCCATCGCGCAGGAACAGGGCAGCAACGACGTGTTGATGTTCGCTTGGATGAACCGCGAGGCCTTACAAAAGACGGCCGAGCTGGGCCGTGCGGTCTACTTCAGCCGCTCGCGTAACAAGCTGTGGTTCAAGGGCGAAGAGTCGGGCCATGTGCAAACTGTGCATGAGATCCGCCTTGATTGCGACAACGACGTTGTGCTGCTCAAGGTCACCCAGTTGGGCCACGAGCCCGGCATTGCCTGCCACACTGGCCGCCACAGCTGTTTCTTCAGCGTTTATAAAGACGGCGTCTGGGAAGCGACTGAGCCGGTCTTGAAAGACCCCGAGTCCATCTACAAATGACGGTCATGAATTCCTCCGACGCATTGGCCCGCCTGGCCGCCACCATCGAAAGCCGCAAACCGGCAAACGGCGGTGACGCTGGAACGAGCTATGTGGCGCGCTTGCTGGCCAAGGGGCCGGATGCCTTTCTGAAGAAGATTGGCGAAGAAGCCACCGAGACCGTGATGGCAGCCAAAGACGTGGATGCGGGGGCTGACAAGGCCAAGCTGATCTACGAGGTGGCTGACCTGTGGTTCCATTCGATGATCGCACTGGCCCACTATGGATTGACACCCGCCGATGTAGTGGCCGAACTGGTACGCCGCGAAGGCACCAGCGGCATTGAGGAAAAAGCCCTGCGCAAGGCCGAGGCCCGCGCACAGGACGACAACCGCTCTGAGGAATCCGCATGACCAGCACCGACGTGATTGATGTGGGCCACGGTAAAACCGCCGAAGAACTGGCCAGCCTGCGCCAACTCACCCTCATCATTTACCTGCTGAGCGCGGCCGGCTGGATGACCGGCGGGTTCACGTCCATCATCGGCATCATCATCAACTACGTAAAGCGCGACGACACCGAAGGCACGCTGTACCGCAGCCACTTCAGTTGGCAGATTCGGACCTTCTGGTGGTCGCTGGGGTGGTCGGTGCTGGGGTTGCTCACGCTCATCGTCGGCGTGGGCTTCATCGTGTTCATTGTGGTCGGTATCTGGGCCGTCTACCGCATCGTGCGCGGCCTGCTGAACTGGAACGACCGCAAACCCATGCCTGTCTGAAGGAGCGCCCGTGAGCGACAACTGCATTTTTTGCAAGATCATCGACGGCAAAATCCCGTCACGTAAGGTCTACGAAGACGACGAAATCCTTGCCTTCCACGACGTCAATCCCTGGGCGCCGGTGCACTTCCTGATGGTGCCCAAGGCCCACATTCCATCCATGGCCCATGTGGGGCCGGAGCACACCGAACTGCTTGGGCGCATGATGGCTCTGGCGCCCAAACTGGCCTTGCAGGAAGGCTGTGGCCCCTACCCGGAGGGCGGCTTTCGCATTGTCACCAACACCGGTGCCGAAGGCGGGCAGGAGGTCCACCACCTGCACATTCACGTGATGGGTGGCCCCCGTCCCTGGACGCGCGGCTGACGCAAATTCCTGCGGTGTTGTGGTTAATCTTGGCCAGTTTTCATGCGGCAGACTTTCTGCCCTCTAAAATCCTGTAATTCTTAGGAGAGACAAATGGGTTCATTTTCGATCTGGCACTGGCTCATCGTGCTGCTCATCATCGTGTTGATCTTCGGCACCAAAAAGCTGAAGAACATGGGCAGTGATCTGGGCGGTGCGGTCAAAGGCTTTAAGGATGGCATGAAAGACGGCTCGGCCACTTCGGACGACAAGGCTGCCGAAGCACCTGCACAGGTGGCCACCAACGCCACCGCCGCGAACAACACCATCGACGTCGAGTCCAAGACCAAGTCCTGAACGGCTCCGCCAAGTGATTGACCTCGGCATATCCAAAATGGCGCTGATTGGCGCGGTGGCATTGATTGTCATCGGGCCGGAGAAGCTGCCACGCGTGGCGCGCACCTTGGGCACCTTGCTCGGCAAGGCGCAGCGCTACGTGGCCGACGTCAAGGCGGAAGTCGGCCGTTCCATCGAACTCGATGAGTTGAAGAAGATGAAGGAAACCATGGAAGGGGCGGCGCGCGATGTCGAATCGTCCGTCCAGGCGGGTTCCCGAGACCTGAAGCAACAAATCGATGCGATCGGCGGCGAAATCACCGAAGACGGCGTCTGGAAAAGCACCGACCCCGAGCCGGAACTGCAGACCGAGCTGTACTACAAAGACGAACTCACGGTTCCTGAGTACAAGCACCCGAAAAAGAAGTGGCGTGCCAAGCAGGGCGCCACGCCGAACTGGTACAAGGCACGCAACGGCATCCGCACCCGCGCACTGTCGGGGGCGGCCCGCGTTGCCCGTTACCGGCCCAAGCCACTTTGACCGCGCCATGCGCCTGAGGCTGCCCCACGGCGCCGCTGACCACGATTGTCCCCATGGCTGACCCCACTGAACCCAAAGACGAACTCGCTGGTTCCGAACAGCCGTTTGTCCAGCACCTGTTTGAACTGCGCGACCGGCTGATCCGCGCCATGCTGGCCATCGGTGTGATGGCCGCCATTCTTGGCATCTACCCGGGTCCGGCCGCGCTGTACGACATCCTGGCTGCGCCACTCACTGCCACCCTTCCGCAGGGCGCGACACTGATCGCCACCTCGGTGATTTCGCCCTTTGTGGTGCCGCTGAAGATCCTGCTGATGACGGCGTTTCTGGTGGCTTTGCCGGTGGTGTTGTGGCAGCTCTGGGCCTTTGTTGCACCCGGCCTGTACTCGCACGAGAAAAAGCTGGTTCTGCCGCTGGTGGTGTCCAGCACGCTGCTGTTCTTCATCGGCGTGGCGTTTTGTTACTACTTCGTGTTTGGACAGGTGTTCAAGTTCATTCAGAGCTTTGCACCCAAAAGCATCACCGCTGCGCCCGACATTGAGGCCTACCTCAGCTTCGTCATCACCATGTTCCTGGCGTTTGGGATGGCCTTTGAGGTGCCGATTGTGGTGATTGTGCTGGCGCGCATGAACATCGTGCCAATCCAGAAACTGAAGGAATTCCGCAGCTACTTCATCGTGCTGTCGTTCATCATTGCTGCCATCATCACGCCGCCCGATGTGATCTCACAACTGGCCTTGGCCATCCCGATGTGTATTCTTTACGAGCTGGGCATTTGGGCCGCGCAGATTTTCATCAAGCACACCCAGGCGCCTGGGGAGGCTTCAGAGGTTCCCAAGCCCTGACTTTGAGGGTACTCGGGCTAAATACGGCGAAAGCCCTAGTCGAAAAAAGCGGTACAGCTATCGAAAAGTGAGTGGCTGACAGCAGTACAACCTTTAGCGCGCTTGCGTTTGTGGCCTGGGTCGTACGCCCGGTGACACGTTCAGCGCCAACTGCTCATCTTTGCGTAACAACTCAAACGTGGCGGGTTTGCCTGGGGGCAGGGCGGCCACAGCACTCAGCAGAGCGCTGACGTTGCGGACCTCGGCGCCGGCCACCTTCTTCACCACGTCGCCAGGCCGAATGCCTGCCTGTGCCGCCGGGCCCCGCTGCAGCACGCCGGTGATCATCACGCCCTCGACGGCCTTGATGCCAAAGGTCTCAGCCAGTTCAGGCGTCAGGTCTTGCGGCTCGACGCCAATCCAGCCTCGGGTAATCTGCCCGTCTTTCACGATGCCTTCCAGCACCAGTTTGGCGGTGGAGACCGGGATGGCAAATCCAATGCCCATGCTGCCGCCCGAGCGGGAGTAGATTGCCGTATTGATGCCCAGCAGGTTGCCCGCCGTGTCGACCAGCGCGCCGCCCGAGTTGCCGGGGTTGATGGCGGCATCGGTCTGGATGAAGTTCTCAAAGGTGTTGATGCCCAACTGGTTGCGGCCCAGCGCGCTCACGATGCCACTGGTGACCGTTTGGCCCACGCCAAAGGGGTTGCCGATGGCCAGCACCTGGTCGCCGACCTGCAGGCTGTCGGAGTTGCCCAGAACGATCACCGGCAGGCGTTCCAGGTCGATCTTCAGGATTGCAAGGTCGGTGTCGGGGTCGGTGCCGATGACCTTGGCATTGGTTCGGCGGCTGTCGTTGAGGATGACCTCGATCGCGTCCGCGCCATCCACCACATGGTTATTGGTCAAGATGTAGCCGGTCGGGCTCACGATCACGCCGCTGCCCAGGCCACCCTGAGGCTCGTTGCCCCGGTCCCCAAAGAAAAAACGGAACCATGGGTCGTTGGCCTGCGGGTTGCGCTCAGCGGCCTTGCTTGTGTTGATGCTGACCACCGCCGGTGCGGCGGTGCGTGCCGCCTGGGCCAGGCTGCCGGGCGCCAAGCTCCCCGGTGCGCCTGCCGGGGCTTGCAGCAAGGCCACCGCCGACGAGACGCTCGGGCTGCGCGAAAGCCATTCGGGCTTTAGCGTAGCCACCACGAAATAGCCGGCCAGCGCGACCGTGACGGTTTGTGAGAACAGCGACCAGAATCGATTCATGCCGGCTTTCGGTAGGACAGGCCCGCCACATTGGTGTGGCGCAGCATTTTGGTTGAAATTGTAGGCGTTGCCAGCACAGCGCACAGAGGCGGCCCAGCCATTTCACAGACAATGCCTTCAGGAGATTTTGACCACCCATGACCGACCGCCACCTGCTGCTGGAACGCTTCGACGCCCTGCTTGAGCCCGCCCGCTTCCGCGACTATGGCCCCAATGGCCTTCAAGTCGAAGGCAAGGCGGAGATACGCCATATCGTTTCGGGCGTGACCGCCAGCCGTGCGCTGATCGAGGCCGCCATCCAAGCGCAGGCGGACGCCATCTTCGTCCACCATGGGCTGTTTTGGCGCGGCCACGATGGCTGCGTGACCGGGTGGATGAAGCAGCGCCTGGCTTTGCTGCTGGCGCACGATATCAACCTGTTTGCTTACCACCTGCCGCTCGATGCCCATGCCGAATTCGGTAACAACGCCCAGTTGGGGCGTGTGTTGGGTTTGGTGCCAGACGCCCGATTCGGTGAGCAAGACCTCGGCTGCCTCGGCGTACCCGCCACTGGCCCGTTTGCCAATGCCAAGGAATTGGTACAGCACGTGACGGCTGTGCTCGGGCGATCTGTCACTCGGGTGGGCGAAGGCCCGGGTGAGATTCACCGCGTGGCTTGGTGCACCGGAGGGGCGCAAGGCTATTTTGAAGCGGCAATAGCCGCTGGGGCCGACGCGTTCATCACAGGCGAAATCTCGGAGCCTCAGGCCCACTACGCCCGTGAAATGGGCGTGGCCTACTTGGCCTGCGGCCACCACGCGACCGAACGCTATGGCGCTCCGGCGGTGGCTGGCCATGTCGCGGCGCAGTTGGGGCTGTCGCACCAGTTCGTCGACATTGACAACCCGGCATGAGCCCCGACCGTCTGGCGATTGCCATCACCCCCGGTGACCCCGCCGGCATCGGCCCAGAAATCGTGGCCAAAGCGTTCCGCGATGCGCCGGAGGCCCTGCGGGGCTGCTTTGTCGCGGGGGACCTGGCTGTCATGCGCAGGGGCGCAGCCTGTATCGCACGCGCCGGTCACGCGGCGTTGCCCGTCGGCCCAATTGCATCCCCCGCCGAAGCCTGGGGCCTGCCGCCGCGCTGCGTGCCGGTGCTGCAGGTGGTGCCGCCTTGGACGCCTGACCAGCTGCCACAGTGGGGGCAGGTGAATGCGTCGGCAGGCGCGCACGTTGCGGCCACGGTGCGATGGGCCGCCCGGGCGGCGCTGCGTGCCGACGTGGCTGCGCTGGTCACAGCCCCGCTGCACAAAGCAGCGCTGTCGGCTGCGGGGGAGCCGTTTCCAGGGCACACCGAGTTGCTGCAATCCGAAGCCGCGGCGTTTCTGGGCCGGGCTGTCAACGAGGTGCCGGTGCGCATGATGCTGGCGAATCCCGAACTCCGGACGGTGCTGGTCAGCATTCACATGTCCCTGCGCCAGGCGATTGAGTCGGTGACCCGCCCCAATGTGCTGGAAACCATCCGCATCACTCACCAGGCGCTCAGTGCAGTGCTGGGCCGGCCGCCCCGCATCGCGGTGGCGGGTTTGAACCCCCATGCGGGCGAAGACGGCCTGTTTGGTCTGGAAGAGCGGGACACCATCGCCCCGGCGGTGGCCGAAGTGCGCGCCATGGGCCTGCAGGCCAGTGGCCCATTCGCGCCAGACACGGTGTTCATGCGCGCCCGACGTGGGGAATTCGACGTCGTGGTGGCGATGTACCACGACCAAGGCTTGATCCCTGTCAAGTACCTGGGGGTGGAACAGGGCGTGAACGTGACCTTGGGCTTGCCGCTGGTGCGCACCAGCCCAGACCACGGCACCGCGTTTGACATTGCGGGCTCGGGTGCCGCCGATGCCTCCAGCCTGATTGCCGCGGTGCAAATGGCCCGCGCGATGTGCGCCTGAGGCCACTGGCTGCTTACTTTTTCAGGTTGTCGCGAATTTCTCGCAGCAGCAAGATGTCTTCCGGTGTCGGCGCGGGGGCAGGCGTTTCGGCGGGCGCGTCGCGCTTGAGTCGGTTAATCTGCTTGACCATCAAAAAAATGATGAACGCCAAGATCAGGAAATTCACCGCCACGGTGATGAAGTTGCCATACGCAAACACCGGCACGCCTGCTTTCTTGAGCGCGTCCAGCGTCCTGACCGTGCCGTCTGGCACCGCGCCGAGCACCACAAACAGGTTCGAAAAATCCAGTTTACCGATCACGCTGCCGACCAGCGGAAGAATCAGGTCGCTGACCACCGAGTCCACGATCTTGCCAAATGCGGCACCGATGATCACGCCCACGGCCAGATCCACCACGTTGCCCTTGATCGCAAATGCCTTGAACTCTGCCACCATGCCCATGAGCTGCTCCCCGATGTGTTTTGGTGGCGTGAGTATTCCCAACTGACTCACCCTGTCAAGGGGTGCGTGCCATTTGAATTCCCCACCCGCGCTCGGCTAGAATCGCGGGTTGACCCTTATCCCACTCCGAGCATAGAGAATCCTATGAGCAGCACCCCAGTTGATAACAGCAAGCGGACATGGTTGATCGCTTCCACCTGCGCCGGCGCAGCCGGTGGCTTGGCGGTGGCCGTGCCATTCGTCAGCACCTTCCAGCCGTCCGAGCGCGCCAAAGCCGCCGGTGCTGCGGTGGAGGTAGACATATCTGCACTGAAGCCGGGGGAAAAGCTGACCGTGGAATGGCGCGGCAAGCCGGTGTGGATCATGAAGCGCACGCCTGAGCAACTGGAATCACTGGCCAAAACGGAAAGCCAGCTGGCCGATCCCAACTCCGACCGCAAGGCTTACCCAACGCCCGCCTACGCCAAGAACCAGCACCGCTCGATCAAGCCGGAAGTGTTTGTCGGCGTAGGCATCTGCTCGCACCTCGGCTGCTCGCCGTCGGACAAATTCCAGACCGGCCCACAGGCATCGCTCCCCGACGACTGGCTCGGCGGCTTCCTGTGCCCGTGTCACGGTTCCACGTTTGACATTGCCGGTCGGGTATTCAAGAACAAGCCGGCGCCGGATAACCTCGAAGTGCCGCCGCACATGTATTTGTCTGACAACCGCCTGTTGATTGGCGAAGACAAAAAAGCCTGACACCGTTCACCACAGAGCACACCATGGCTGAATTCAAAACCATCTCCCC
>CAZANT010000102.1:0-8099 GCA_964486575.1 uncultured Burkholderiaceae bacterium
CTTGCTGGGACTCCACGACGCCCGGCTGGCTGCGTTTTGTTCAGCCAAGGGCCGCATGTTGGCCAGTTTCACCCTGTACAAGCGAAGCACTGACGACGTCTTTCTGGTGTGCAGCCAGGACATCCTCGCGCCCACACTCAAGCGGCTGTCCATGTTTGTGCTTCGAGCCAAAGCCAACCTGACCGATGCCAGCGCCGACTGGGCGGTCTACGGTCTAGCCGGCAGCGCGGTCGGTGCCAGTGTGGCCGATGGCGACACAGCGATGAAGACCGACATCGGCGACGCCACGCGGATTTTGTTGTCGCCGGCTGGGAGTGTGCCGCGTGCGCTGTGGGTGGCGCCGGCGGGCAGCGTGCCGCCCGCCGGGGACGCGCTGTCGCTCGACCTCTGGCAGTGGGGCTCGGTACACAGCGGCATTGCACCCGTCACCGCCCCAGTGGTCGAGGCCTACGTGCCACAGATGCTCAATTACGAGTCGGTCGGCGGTGTGAATTTCCAGAAAGGCTGCTACCCCGGCCAGGAGGTTGTGGCCCGCAGCCAGTTCCGTGGCACGCTGAAGCGACGCGGTTACTTGGTGCATGGCGACGCGCCGCTGGCGGCCGGGCAGGAGGTGTTCCACGAAAGCGACGCGTCCCAGCCCTGCGGCACCGTGGCTTTCGCCGCGCCCTCGCCCACAGGCGGGTTCGACGCCGTGGTCTCGATGCAGGTGTCTTCTGCCAGCGGCGGGGTATTGACGCTCGGCGCTTCGGATGGCCCTGTGCTTGCGCTGCTGCCCCTGCCTTACCCGCTGCTTGACGACATTTAAGCCGTCGTCCCGGCGATGTGCCTGATTGCGTTCGCCCTGGGCGCCCACCCCCGATGGCCGCTGGTGATTGCGTCCAACCGCGACGAGTACCGCGCCCGCCCCACAGCCCCCCTGTCCACCTGGGCCACACCCACGGGACGCCCGGTGGTGGCTGGGCGTGACTTGCAGGACGGCGGCACGTGGTTCGGCACAACCCCCACCGGGCGGGTGGCGATGCTGACCAACCTCCGGCGTGGGACGGCCGCCTCCGGCCAGCGAAGCCGGGGCGAACTGGTCACGCGCTGGCTGGAAAGCGACTTTGACGCCGCACAGTTTGCCAATGTCCTTCAGCCCAAGGCGTATGCCGGCTTCAATCTCGTGGTGGGTGACCATGGCGCTGGGCAGTGGCACTGCCTCAGCAACGCGGACGGCCCCGCGCTGAGCCTGCAGCGCGTTGCCCCTGGCGTCCATGGCCTGTCCAACGCCCAGCTCAACACGCCCTGGCGGAAAACGGTTGAACTGAAGCGGTCGCTGGCCATGGCGTTGACCCAGGCCAACGATGCCGAGGGGCTGCAGGCGCAACTGTTCACCGCGCTCCAGAACCCCAGCCGCTGCCCACCCACCGAGTTACCCAATACCGGTGTGCCTGCGGACATGGAACTCGGGCTCTCTAGTGCCTGGGTGGATTTGCCGCAATACGGCTATGGCACCCGCTCCAGCACCGTGCTCGTGGCGGAGTCTGCCGGTGCCAACACCGAGGTCAGGCTCTGGGAGCAGACCTACGGCGTCACGGCACCGGCCACGCTCCGGCAAGTGGCGCTGCGGTGGCGCTAGCGACTCAGGGACAGCATCATCACCACGTGGGGGATACCCGCTTCCTCGAAGGTTTCGCCGTGCGGCACGAAACCTTCCCGACGGTAGAAGCCTTCGGCACTGCGCTGGGCGTGCAGCCGCACCTCGCGGTCACCCCGGGCCTGTGCAGCGGCAACCAGGGCCCGCAGCACCTCGCGGCCAAAACCACCCCCGCGCAGCAGCCGCGTCACCGCCATGCGGCCAATGTGCGCCACGCCACGGTCAGATGCCAACAGCCGGCCGGTAGCGACGGGTACCCCGAGACGGTTGTAGCTCACCGCGTGAAGTGCAGTGGCATCGTCGGCATCCCACTCCATGTCGGCTGGGACGCCCTGCTCTTCCACAAACACCGCGGTACGCAACGGTGCGGCATCGACATGCAGTGCGGCCCAGGCACCGGTACGGAGTTGCGTGACCGGCTCGCCGGCCTCAAACCCCGTCATGATCTGACGCAGGCTGTCAGGCACCGGTTGCGATGTCTGTGTTGCGGGGTTGGCGTAGACGTAGATGAGTTCGCCGGTAACGAGCAGGGAGTCGCCCCGGAAAATGGCTGCCTGAAACACCAACGATGAGTTGCCGATGCGGGCGCACTTCATGCCAATGTCCAGTTGGTCGTCGTAGCGCGCTGAGGCGTGGTACTCAACGCCTGCCTTCTTGACGTACAGGTCACCGCCAAGCTGTGCCATGGTGGCTTCGTACGGCAGCGCCAACGCCCGCCAGTAGTCGCCCACGGCGGTGTCGAAGTACATCAGGTAATGGCCGTTGAAGACGATTTTCTGCATGTCGACTTCGGCCCAGCGCACGCGCAGGCGGTGGAAGAATCGGAAGGCTTGTCGGTTCACGGTGTCGGACTCGCAAAGGCTTGGCGGAGCGCGGCCGCAGCGTCGGCATGGGCCTGCAGCGCTTCGGGAACGGCGCGGCCCATCTTGATGAATTCATGGACCACACCCCGGTAAATTTCCAGGGCCACTGGGACGCCAGCAGCGCGCAGTTTGTCGCCGTACAACACGCCTTCGTCCACCAGCGGATCGCATTCGGCCAGACCAATCCAGGCTGGAGCGACGCCATCCACATCTGGCGCGTTCAATGGGGCAAAGCGCCAGTCGTCGCGCTGTCCGTAGGGGATGTAGTGGTTGAAAAAGTAGTCGATGTGGGTTTTTTCCAGCACCAGCCCTTCGGCGAAGTGCTGGTGCGACGGCGTGTTCTGGTGGGCGGTGGTGCCGGGGTAGAAAAGCAGCTGCAGCGCCAGCGGGAGGTCCGCATCGCGCGCGAGGATGGCGCATACGGCGGCCAGCGTGCCGCCCGCGCTGTCACCGCCGATTGCGATGCGGGCGCTGTCTACTCCTAAATCCGTAGCAAACTTTCTAACGTGTAGTAGGGCTCGCCACGAATCTGATACCGCTAACGGGAACTTGTGCTCCGGTGCGAGCCGGTAGCCGACCGAGATCACCGCGCAGAGGGCCTGTTGCGCGAGCACCCGGCAGAGCGTGTCGTGGGTGGCGATGCTGCCAATCGTGAAACCGCCGCCGTGGAAATACACCAGCACCGGCAAACGCTCGTTCGACGGCGCCACCAGGCGCATCGGAATCGGCGTGCCGTCGTCGGCCAATGCAGTGAAGTCTTCCACCCGCGCCATGGCGGGGGCAGGCACCTCCAGCACACCCGAGCCCGCCTCGTAAGCACGGCGGGCGGCTTCTGGCGGCAGGCTGTACAACGGGGGGTGACCCGCACGGGCCATGCGCGTCAGCACGCTGCGCATTTGGGGAGTGAGAAGGTCGGTGCTCAATCGGATTCCTGCGGGAGACAACGGCCCCGATTGTCCACAACCCGGGGGGGCCGCGCTATTCCAGCGTTGGCAGCGTCGGCAACTCGGCGGCAGCGATGGACTGCGCGTCCGTGGCGGACAGGCCCATGGCCCGCAGCACCAGTTCGGCCGCGTCGCTGCCCGCATCACGCCAGGTCTTGTGCCCTTCTTGCACCATGCGCATGGCCGACAGCACGGTACCGCCCACCATGGCCAGCACCGAGGCCAGTTGTTCCGAACGGAAGGTGTAGCGCCCGGTGTCGAGCCCCAGCACGACGTCGTGCAACGGCAGACCGATGAGCAAGGCCTCAAACGAGGGGTTGGAGAGCGCGTAGCGCATCATGAACTTACCCCAGTAGGGCTCATCGTGCGAGCGGCGGATGAAGATGCGGATGGCCAGCGCCAGCCGCCGCTCGGGCGCGGTGACGCCTTCCAGTGCCAGGCCCAGCCGCGCGCCCATCTCGGCGATGACATGGCCAGACACATCGGTGAACAGTGTGTTCAGGTCGCCAATGTTGTTATAGATGGTGCCTCGAGCCACGCCAGCGATGGACGCCAATTCGCTCACATTGACCTCCGGGTCGCCATGCTCCGAGAACAACTGCATGGCTGCACGGTAAATGCGGGCTTTGCGCGGGTTCAGCGCGGCGGTTTCGGGCAATGGCAACTGGGCGGCAGTCATGCAGGGCGTACTGGGCATGCGGCGGTATCAATGCGCAGCAAAGAATTGCCGCACTGGATCGAGCCATTCGAACTGCACAACCGCGAGCGGCACAAAGGCGACCATGATCATGCCAATGAGCATTACCACCACCGGCAGAATCCAGCGCTCAAATCGGCTGTAGAAGCCGAGGTGGCGCACCTCGGCGTCGGCCGCGTCGATTTCTGCCTCACCCACCACCTGGCGGGTGAGCAACTGGTTCAGTGCCACCGGCGGTGACAGGTAGCCGAGCTCGAAAGCGACCAGCACAATCATCCAGAAGTGGACCGGATCGATACCGTTGTTGTAAGCGATCGGGGCCAGCGTGCTGGAGACCAGAATCACCGCGCCAAACGGGTCCATCACCATGCCGACAAACACCAGCACCAACATGAGGAAACCCACAGCGATCCAGGTGCTGGAGAACTCCAGCGGCACCATGCTCATGATTTCGGAGCGTTCAATCACGCCGCCAACCGCCAACGACAGTGCCATCAGTGTGATCAGCGCACCGATATGGCCAATGGTCTCGTTCGCAGCGCCGCGGATGGCGGGCTCCAGCCGGGGGCTGGTGGTGGGAGGGCGGAGGTCGGTCGCGCTGGGCGACACCGGCAACACCAGGCTGGGGTCGGGACGGGTGCGTTTGCGGTTGATCCACTTTTCCAGAATCAGCAGCATCAGCATCAGCACCGGCATGATGGTGGGTGCACTGATCTCGTTCAGGTTGGTGTCCAGCACCACGTCATAGAACACCACCAGACCTACAGCCAGCGCGGCGTAGGGCAACACATGCACGCTCTCGCGCAGCATGGCGCGAATGGCGACCATCGGCACCTCAATCTGCTCTCGCTGGGTGCGCCGCAACTGAGACAGCAGGAAGAACAGGGTCGAGGTCAAGAAAAAGACGAACAGGCCCCAGTGGTACAGCTGAGCGGTGGTGACCTGCTTGTTCAGCATGGCAATCAGCACCACCAGCAAGCACGGCCGCAGTACCACACCGAGCGAGCCCGACATGGCCGTAGCGGCCAGTGCCAGCTGACGTGTGCCGCCGGCGTGCAACACCTCGCGGTAAATGATGGCACCAGCGGCAATCACAAATATGCCGGAGGCCCCGGTGTAGGCCGTGGGCAGTGCGGCGGCCAGCAGGATGATGTAGGTCAACAACTCCGGCGACAGTCGCCAGGGCCGCAGCAGGTTGAGGAAGCGGTCAACGATGTCGGTCTGCTTGAGCAGCATGCCAGCAAAGATAAACAGCGCCAGATTCAGGAAAATCGTGGGCAATTCCATCAACTGGTTAAGGTAGATGGCCTGGCCAGACGGGTGTCCGGTGGACAAGAAGTACAGCCCGGACGTCATGCCCATGAAGGCAAACAGTGGGGTGGCCAGAAGCGCCAATCCCCACGTACCCTGGCCTTCGTTCGGTTGCGGTCGCCACAGCCGATAGGCCGCGATTGCCAGCAGGCTGGCGAACAGCAACATCCACAGGAAATGCAGGAACCGGTTCTCGACTTCCAAGCCCGTACCGCTCGAGATCTGGTAGTACCGAATGCACGAGTAAAGCAAGGATGCCGATGCGACGGCCATCGACAGGTTGGTGACCAAATGATCCCGTGCGTAACGCGGGGGACGAATACTGATGTGATGGTTACCCAGGGTGGTGGTGATGGCTGCAATGGCAAACATCACCAACAAAATCAGCGGGCGATTGTCGGTGCCGATTTCGAACAAGGCAAAAAACCCGGTTTCTATCGTCCGGAAAAAGCGCACACCGGGGGTGATTTCGTTGACAACGCGCTCGTAGAACGCATGCTTCATGCGGCATTCATCGCGCGCCGCTGTCAGTGCCGCCCTTTGGTCGTCGGCCGACTGGGGCTTGTCCCCGAACAGCGCGTCCACCGCGTCGCCAGCGGGTGCGGCGGCAGACGTGGAACGGTTGGCGCTGAGCTGTGCGTCAATGTTGCTGTCGCGGTCGCACGCCGGACGGACCGGGTCAGCGCGCAACATGAAATACTGGACTTGCTCGGCCGGCTTGCCAAACAGGGCTTCGCCCATATTCAGCATCCGGCCATGGAGCATTTCACCGGTGCTGATGACCAGCGTCAGCACCAGAAGGCAAAACACCGGCAGGCTGGACAGCCATTCGAGCGGTGTGCGGTTGAACAGACCGCGTCGAGAACCGGCAGACGTCATCTTATTGCCACTCTTCCTCAGACTTGGTGGCGCATTCGGCGTCAGCGGCGTTCACGCTGCACCGCACGCGCTTGAGCACTTTCAGACCGGTCTTGTTGTAGAGGCCTTGTTTGGCGATGTCGATGCGCGATTCACGCAGCATCAACGTGTACTTGTTGCCATCCTGAGCGGTCAGATCCATCCAGGTTTCGTTGGGGATGCTCAGTTCGGCCGCGTCGATGACTTTCTTGGCGCGGTCAAAGTTGGTGGCCCAATATTCACGCGACTTCTGACCAAAGCCAGCCGGGAATTTGGCTTGGTTGATAACCATCTGGTAGCTCAGGATCAAAATTGGAAAGCGCACCACAGCGCCCTTCTTGCCCACACCTTTGTAGAGCTCCAACGGCTTGTAGGCGAGCGCAGGCGCGGCCACAAAGTCCACTGAACCGTTGTTGAACTTGGTGGAGAAGTTGCTCACGTCGGCAGAGACTGGCTGGGCGCCAATCTTCTGGATCATCACCGCCTGGGCCTTGTCGTAGTCAAAGGCAGCGATCTTCTTGCCGGCCAGTGCCTCGACTGAGTTGATCTTGCGGTCGTTTACCACCGGGTAGGCGGCACCCATGGGCAGGATGCCAGCCACTTCGTATTTGCCTTCGACCATCAGTTTGGCCGCTTCCGGGCGGGCAAAGGTCTGGATCACCCGGCGCACCACCTCGTAGCTGCCGTCCATGTCGATCTTGCCGTTGCGCAGAATGGTCGTGGAGCCCAGGGTGTCGATCGAAGCCGACACCGAGTTGAACTGGCGGGTACGGAAACCCATGGCCATCACGCCGTCGCACTGGCCGGTACGGAAGTCTTCCGTGGCCACACGCTCGTCGGTGTAGGCCTTGAGTTCAATCTGCGCGCCGTTTTTCTGCATCTCCAGCGCGTAGTCTTTGGCTTGGTTGAACACGTCGCCACTGCTGCCGAGCAGGTCGTAGACACAGACTTTCTGGTTGGCCTGGGCGCTGGCGCCGAAGGCCAGTGCCATGCCAATGAAGGCCGCCGTGCGAAGGGATTTGAATGCGTACATGAACACTCCTGTGGGCGTGACAACCTGTCGGCGGTCACCAAGTTGAAATGGGGGAACCGGCTTATTTGAGGAAGTCGCTGGTGTCGATGTTGTCTTTGGCAACCTTCTTTTCGTCCCAGAAGGTGCCCAGTCGGCCAACCGGTGTCCTCGACCCGGTGCCAATGGTCCAGTCGCGGTCCGACATCAGCTGGATCGTGGCCAATGCGGCCTCGTCGATGTATCGGTACTCCTTGCTCGGCACATAACCCTTGGCCGAAGTGAAGCGTTTGACGATGTCGCGGATTTGCTGCTTGTTGTCGGTAAAGCCGGCGCTGATGGAGGCCAGCACGTGGGGCAGGCGCACACCCTGCTGCTCGCCCAAGGCCATGGCCTGGTTGAACGTGCCTGCCACGTCCTTGCCTTCGGACGCGCCCGGTACCACGCTCCAGACGGTGGCGCGAATGGCCTGCGGCGTACCCCACCATTTGGCGTTGTCCAGACATCCCATCGCGAATTCGGCCTTGAGCGGGATGTCGGTCGGCACATTGACCGCATTTTCCGCCGCGACGTCGTTCACCATGGCCTGCAGTCCGGAGATGCTGCCGAGCACATAGATCAGTTGGTCGAAGTCAGAGTTCTTGCGGCGAAATTTAGGGCAGGTCTCGCCGTACTTGAAGCGGTACTTCTTCTCCAGACTCTGGCGCATCTGGAGGTAGGCTGAGAGCTGGCGTCGGGCGGA
>CAZANT010000103.1:0-8067 GCA_964486575.1 uncultured Burkholderiaceae bacterium
CCGGGCAGTGGTTGTTGTCGCAGCGACCTCTCTGGCTTTCGGGGCACATCAACCCGCCGGGCAAAGCGCTGGCTGTGCTGGGCCGCTGGAGCCTGAGCTACTACCTGCTGCACCAGCCGGTGTTGATGGGCCTGCTGGCTGCAGTGGCGTTGATCCAATAAAAAAGCGCGGCATGCCGCGCTTTTTGCTGGCTCTGCTAGACAGTCTTATTCGACTTTGGCCTTGGCCCGAATTTCTTCCTGGTACTTGGCGAGTTTTTGCTGTTGCAGCTGCTGACCCACCTGGGCCTTGACTTCGGCCAGCGGGGGCAACTTGGCTTCGCGGGTGTCGTCAAGACGGATGATGTGGTAGCCGAACTGGCTCTTCACTGGCGTGTCGGTCAGTTGGCCCTTGTTGAGCTTGACCAAGGCCTGTGAGAACTCGGGAACGTAGCTGGCCGGGTTGGCCCAGTCCAGGTCACCGCCTTTGGCGCCAGAGCCGGGGTCTTTGGACGACTTCTTGGCGATGGCGTCAAACTTCTCGCCTTTCTTGAGGCGGGCGATGATGGCCTTGGCTTCGTCTTCCTTGTCCACCAGAATGTGGGCAGCACGGTACTCTTTGCCGGCGTTGGCAGCAGCGAACTTGTCGTACTCGGCCTTGATCTCGGCGTCGGTCACCGGGTTCTTCTTTTGGTAGTCGGCGAACAGTTCGCGGATCAGCAGAGTCTGGCGGGCCAGCTCCAACTGTGACTTGTAGTCTTCCGAGGTGTTCAGGCCGCGCTTCTCCGCCTCCTGCATGAAAATTTCGCGCGCCACCAGCTCGTCTTTGATCTGAGCCTGCATTTCCGGCGTGACCGGGCGGCCGCTTTTTGCGACCTGGGCGGTGAGCGCGTCAAGGCGGGCCTTGGTCACCGGCTTCCCGTTAACGATAGCGATGTTTTGGGCCAGGGCGGCCTGTGCAGTGAAAGCCAAAACGCCGGACGCTGCGAGCGTCATCAGCCATTGTTTCTTCATGAAAAATCCTTGTGGGTCAGGTCGGGGTGTGCATGGGTGCCGGCCATGCACGGTGAGGGTTGGGTTGTTGGACCGCCGGACGCCGTAAGCCGTCAAGCGGTTTCTGTGGGTGGTCAGTCGCTTACTTCGATGGCCAGTGCATGAACGCCGGCGTCCAGAAAATCCTGCAGGGCATCATACACAAGGCGGTGACGCAGCACGCGGGTGCGATTTGTAAACATCGGTGACGCAATCCGCACCCGGAAATGGGTGCCCCAGTCGGTGTCTCCAGCGCCGGCATGACCGGCGTGTGACGCGCTTTCGTCCAGCACTTCCAGGCGGGTCGGTGTCAGCCGTTCGCGCAAGCGGGCTTCAATGTCAGCGGCGGTGGGCAGGGTGGCAGCCATGGTGCTCAGGCCTTGGGTGGCTCGGCCGACAGGTGTCGGGCAATGTAGACGCCTTGGCAGACGATGAATACCAGCGGGAAAGCATAGCCCCAGAGCTTAAAGTTGACCCAGTCCTCGGTACTGAAGTAGGCTGCCACGTAGGCATTCGTGGCCGCCATGAACGCACAGTACCCTACCCACGCCACCGTCAGCCTGTGCCAGACGGGCTCGGGCAGGCTGAGCTGGCTGCCAAGCAGAATTTTCAGGAAGTTTTTGCGCAGCACCCACAAGGCAAACGCCAGAGCAATCGCCATGGCCATGTACAGCACGGTGGGTTTCCACTTGATGAAGCGTTCGTCCTGCAGCACCAGTGTGAGGGTGCCAAACACGAGTATCAGCGCCAGCGTGATCTTGTGCACCGTCTGCAGCTTCCGGTCGATCAGGTAGATCGCGGCCATCTGCAACACGGTGGCGCCCATCAACACCGCTGTGGCCACGTAGATGTTGTAGAACTTGTAGGCGCCGAAGAACAGCAGGATCGGCAGGAAGTCGAGGATGATTTTCATGGGGGGCGCCGGAACTCAAAGGCGCAATTATCGGGGCTTGAAGTCCAGCGACGCCGAGTTCATGCAGTAGCGCAAGCCGGTGGGGCGTGGACCGTCTTCAAACACATGGCCCATGTGGGCGCCGCAGTCAGGGCAGTGCACCTCGGTACGGGTAGAAAAAAACGAACGGTCGGTTTTGGTTTCGACCGCGTCGGCCGCGATTGGCGCAAAGAAGCTTGGCCAGCCGGTGCCAGAGTCGTACTTGGTGGCGGCATCAAACAGCGGTTTGTCGCAGCAGATACAGTGGTAGGTGCCGTCTTTTTTGTTGTCGGCGTACTTGCCAGTGAAGGCGCGTTCGGTGCCTTCATGACGGGTGACTTGGAACGCGGTAGGCTCAGCGCCCTTGGCGGCCAGCAGCGCTTTCCACTCGTCGTCGGTTTTCTGGATCTTCAAAGCCATGGGGACTCCTCTGTGAATGGGTCAGGATGAACAACTGATTTCAATGCCGGCAGCCCAGTCGGGCGGGAGCGCGGCATATGACTCGAAACCTGGGTGTTCGTCGAACGGGCGAGCCAATAATTTCAGTAAGGTGTCGACTTCCGAAAAGTCTTTTAGTTTCGCCCGGCGAATGGCCAGCTCGCCCAAATGGTTGCGCAAAACGAACCTGGGGTTTGTTTTCAGCATCAGATCGGCGCTTAGCCCTGGTGGAAGAGAGCGAATACGCTCTGAATAATGTAGTAACCAGGCGTCGCAGGCAGCACGGTCAACGAACAGGTCACGCACCGGGTCGGCGGGTCCACCAGCCACATGCACGCTCAGGTGCCGCCAAAACAGCGTGTAGTCCACCCGGTGTTGGGCCAACAACCTCAGGCTGGACTCGATCAGGGCGTGGTCGTCGTCGCGGCGACCGCCACCGTCGTCAGGGAGGCCGAGCTTGGCACGCATGCCGGCCTCAAAAGCTTCCGGGTAAACGGTTTTGTAAGACTCCAGCGCGGCCATCGCCAGGTCTTGTTCGCCCACCAGCGGCAGCAGCGCCTGTCCTAAGCAAAACAGGTTCCAGTAGGCGATGTTGGGTTGCTTGTTGTAAGCGTAGCGGCCGCCCGCATCGCTGTGGTTGCAGATGTGGCCAGGGTCGAAAGCATCCAGGAACTGGAAGGGACCGTAGTCAATGGTCAGGCCGAGAATGCTCATGTTGTCGGTGTTCATCACCCCGTGACAAAACCCGACCGCCTGCCAGTGCGCCAGCAGCCTGGCCGTGCGTTCGCTCACGGCCTGCAGCAGGTTGGCATAGGGGTTGGCGTCCAGGGCGGTGCTGTCGCGGCAGGCAGGGTAATAGCGGTCGATCACGTAGTCGGCCAATGCCTTCAGTTCCGCATGCAAGTTGTTGTGCGAAAAATGCTCAAAGTGGCCAAAGCGAATAAAGCTCGGCGCCACCCGCGTCACCACGGCGGCGGTTTCCACCTCTTCTCGGTGCACCGGCGCGTCGGAACCGGTCACCGCCAGCGCCCGGGTGGTGGGAATGCCCAGCCCATGCATGGCTTCGCTGCACAAAAACTCGCGGATGCTGGAGCGCAGCACCGCGCGGCCATCGCCCCCGCGGGAATACGGCGTGAGTCCCGCACCTTTGAGTTGCAGTTCCTGCCCGGAGGCGGTTTCGCCAAGCAAGATGGCGCGCCCGTCACCCAACTGGCCAGCCCAATGTCCGAACTGGTGGCCGCTGTAGACACTGGCCAGGGCGTCACCGCCAGCGAATAACGCATTACCGGTGAAGCGTTGCAAGGCGTCGTCAGACGCCATCCACTCGTCGGTCAAGCCCAGTTCACGCGCCACCGCCAGGCTGCGACCGACCCAGTAGGGGGCGGGCAGGGCGCGTGGCTTGAGCCGGGTGTAAAAGGCGGGGCCCAGCGCGGCAAAGCCGTTTTGGAAGGTCAGGCCACCGTCGGTGCCGGGGGCGGTTGAGCGGATTGCGGTGTGCATGTGGTCCTATTGTCCCGCAGCGTGCCAACCCGCTGACTTTCAGGGCGATGCGTTGTCCCTTCGCCGGACTCTGGGCCAGTTTTTGCTGGTAAGCTTTCCGGCTGCTTACGGTGGTACCCGACGGGACCACTGCCACAAAAACAGCGCCAACGGCGCACGAAAGGACCCTCCGATGCTGGGCTTGATGCAAGACCAACCACTGCTGATCTCCGCTTTGATCGAATTCGCAGCCCGCCACCACGGCGATGCCGAAATCGTGTCGCGCCGCGTGGAAGGCGACATCCACCGCTACACCTGGCGCGACGTCGCCGCCCGCGCCCGCAAGGTCGCCAACGCGCTAGACCAAATGAAACTGGCCGAGAGCGACCGCGTCGCCACGCTGGCGTGGAACGGTTACCGCCACTTGGAGCTGTACTACGGCGTGAGCGGCTCGGGCCGGGTATTGCACACGCTGAACCCGCGCTTGCACCCCGAGCAGGTGGTGTGGATCGCCAACCACGCCGAAGACCAGGTGCTGTGTTTCGACATGACCTTCCTGCCCATTGTGCAGGCCATCCACGCCAAGTGCCCGACCATCAAGCAGTACGTGGCCCTGTGCGACGCCGACAAGCTGCCAGCCGACACCGGCATCCCCGGCTTGGTCAGCTACGAGGCTTGGATTGCCCCACAAAAAGACAGCTACGTCTGGCCCAAGCTGGATGAAAACGCTGCCTCCAGCATGTGCTACACCAGCGGCACCACCGGCAACCCCAAGGCCGCGCTGTACAGCCACCGCTCGTCCATCCTGCACGCCTATGCCGCGGCCTTGCCCGACGTGATGAGCCTGAGCGCGCGTGACGCGGTGCTGCCCGTCGTTCCCATGTTCCACGTCAATGCCTGGGGCCTGCCGTACTCCGCCGCCATGGTGGGTTGCAAGCTGGTGTTCCCTGGCGCTGGCATGGACGGCAAGTCGGTCTATGAGCTGATGGAAAGCGAAAAGGTCACCTTCGCCGCCGGTGTTCCCACGGTGTGGCAGATGCTGCTGGGCCACCTGAAGCCCAACAACCTGAAGTTCAGCACCCTGACCCGCACGGTGATCGGCGGCTCGGCCTGCCCGCCGGCCATGATCAACGCCTTCCGCGACGAGTACGGCGTGGACGTGTTGCACGCCTGGGGCATGACCGAGATGAGCCCGCTGGGCACGCTCTGCACGCTGAAAAACAAGCACCTTGGCATGAGCGCCGAAGACCAGATGAAGATCCGCCTGAAGCAAGGCCGGGCCATCTTCGGCGTGGACATGAAGATCGTCGGCGAAGACGGCCAGGAATTGCCGTGGGACGGCAAAACCTACGGCGACCTGCTGGTCAAGGGCCCGTGGATCGTCAAGGACTACTTCAAAACCGAGGGCGGCCATCCGCTGGTGAGCGACGCCAACGGCGAGGGCTGGTTCCCCACTGGGGACGTGGCCACCATCGACGCCGACGGTTACATGCAGATCACTGACCGCAGCAAGGACGTGATCAAGTCCGGCGGCGAGTGGATCAGCTCCATCGACATCGAGAACATCGCCGTGGCCCACCCCGCCATCGCCATGGCCGCTTGTATTGGCGTCAAGCACCCCAAGTGGGACGAGCGCCCCATTGTGGTCGTCGTGAAAAAGCCCGGTGCCGAGGTCACTCGCGACGAGCTGATCCAGTTTTACGACGGCAAAACCGCCAAGTGGCAAATCCCCGACGACGTGGTGTTCGTGGACGCCATTCCGCTGGGCGCCACGGGCAAGATGCTCAAAACCAAGCTGCGGGAGCAGCTGGCCAACTACAGCTTGCCCACCGCCTGATGGCCCCACGCGGCTTTGTCCCAACCGGGACAAGTCCGCGTTGCGGGTGCCCACCAAGTCCCTAAAATGCGAAAAAAGAACGCCCGTTCTTTTTTCGCATTTGTCGCTTCTGGATCCCCAGATTCTTCTGCCCATCCCCTACGAGGAGCTCGCGCATGACGGCTGAATACAAAGTCCACGGCAACGTGGCGGTGATCACGCTCAACAACCCGCCTGTCAACGGCCTTGGCTTTGCCACCCGGCAAAGCGTGGCCCAAGGCCTGGAAGCCGCCTGGGCCGACCCTTCGGTACAAGCCATCGTCATCACCGGCGCAGGCAAGGCGTTCTCCGGCGGCGCAGACATCCGCGAGTTCAACTCGCCCAAGATGAGTGCCGAGCCCTCTTTGCACAGCCTGGTGCGCATGCTCGAGGCGTCCCCCAAGCCGGTGGTCGCGGCCATCCACACAGTGGTGATGGGCGGCGGGCTGGAGCTGGCCTTGGGTTGCCACTACCGGGTGGCAGCACCGGGTACCCAAGTGGCATTGCCGGAAGTGAAACTGGGCCTGCTGCCCGGCGGAGGCGGCACGCAGCGCCTGCCGCGCGTGCTGGGTGTGGAGACTGCGCTGAACATGATCGTCAGCGGCGAACCGGTCAAGAGCGAGATGCTGGCCCAGTTGCCGGGTCAGAAGCTGTTCGACAAGCTGGCCGCTTCGCCCGAGTCGCTGGCCGAAGAAGCCTTGGCCTTTGCCCGCGAAATGGCCGCGAAGCACGCCGACGGCTCGGCTTTCCCGCTGGTGCGCAACCTGCCCTGCAAGCACAAGGACGGCGACGCCTACTTCCAGTTCGCGCGCAACATGGTCAAGGGCATGGCCAAGAACTTCCCGGCGCCTGCCAAGTGCGTGGACGCAGTGGAAGCGGCGACCAAGAAGAAGTTCAACGACGGCATGGCCTTCGAGCGCGAGATCTTCATCAACCTGATGTGGACGCCCGAGTGCCGCGCGCTGCGCCACCTGTTCACCGCCGAACGTGCCGCCAGCAAGATCCCCGACGTGGCCGACGACACGCCGCAGCGCAAGATCGAGAAGGTGGCCGTCATCGGCGCCGGCACCATGGGCGGCGGCATCTCGATGAACTTCCTCAACGCCGGCATCCCGGTGGTCATCCTCGAGATGAAGCAGGAGGCGCTGGACCGCGGCATCGCCACCATCCGCAAGAACTACGAGGCCCAGGTCAAGAAGGGCAAGCTCAAGCAGGACAAGTACGAGCAGCGCATGGCGCTCTTGAGCACCACATTGAGCTACGACGACCTGAAAGACGTCGATCTGGTGATCGAGGCGGTGTTCGAGGAAATGGGTGTCAAGGAAAAGGTGTTCAAGGAACTGGACCGCGTGTGCAAGCCCGGTGCGATCCTCGCGAGCAACACCTCCACGCTCGATGTTGATGTTATTTCTAACTTTACAAAGCGCCCGCAAGATGTTGTGGGGACTCACTTTTTTAGTCCCGCCAATGTCATGAAACTGCTGGAGGTGGTGCGCGGAAAAGCTACGGCCAAGGACGTGCTCGCCACCATCATGGGCGTGGCCAAGAAGATCAAGAAGACGGCGGTGGTCTCCGGCGTCTGCGACGGTTTCATCGGCAACCGCATGATCGAGCAGTACAGCCGCCAGGCCGGTTTCCTGCTGGACGAAGGCTGCACGCCGCAGCAGGTCGACAAGGCGGTGGAGAAGTTCGGCTTTGCCATGGGCCCGTTCCGCATGGGTGACCTGGCCGGCAACGACATCGGCTGGGCCATCCGCAAGCGCCGCTACCAGGAAAAGCCCGGCATGCGCTACAGCAAGACCGCCGACCTGCTGTGCGAGATGGGCCGCTACGGCCAGAAGACCGGCGCCGGCTGGTACGACTACGTGCCCGGCAAGCGCGACGCCATTCCCTCCGACGTGGTGCTGAAGATGCTGGACGAGCACCGGAAATCGCTCGGCGGCACGCCGCGCAAGATTTCTGACGAAGAAATCGTCGGCCGCCTGGTGTTCGCCCTGGTCAACGAGGCTGCCCACATCCTGGAAGAAGGCATTGCGTCCAAGGCCAGCGACATCGACATGGTGTACCTGACCGGCTACGGCTTCCCGCTGTGGCGCGGCGGCCCGATGCTGTACGCCGACCAGGTCGGCCTGTTCAACGTGGTGCAGGCCATGAAGCGCTTCGCCCAGAACCCGCTGGACGACGCCAAGTTCTGGCAACCCGCGCCGCTGCTGGCCAAGCTGGCCGCCGAAGGCAAGACTTTCAACTGACCACCCCGGACGAACAAGGACCACCATCATGACCAACGCCGTCATCGTCTCCACCGCCCGCACGCCGCTCGCCAAGAGCTGGAAGGGTGCTTTCAACATGACCCA